>DAINBR010000041.1:0-13662 GCA_036732865.1 Bacteroidota bacterium
CCGGTCTGTGGGCGGAGAAGACCTGTGCGAGATGATCGAACTGCCCGACCACCCGTGGTTTGTCGGCTGTCAATTCCATCCCGAACTGAAATCACGCGCAACCAACGCGCATCCGCTCTTCCGGGAATTCGTGAAGGCGGCGGTGGGTAGAATTTCCGATGCCAACTACTCTTAAAGCAATTCTCGCCCGTCTCCGCTCACTTGCCAACCCCCGCAACGTTGCCGGTATGGCAAGGTACGGGATCACCGGGGAGGGACGGCTGGGTATCTCCGCGCCGGAACTCTATGCGATCGCGAAAGAAACGGGCAGAAGCCATCCGCTCGCATTGGCGCTGTTTGACACGCACATTCCCGAAGCCATGCAGGTTGCCGCGATGGTTGCCGACCCGGAGCAGCTGACGGTGGAGCAGGCCGACAAGTGGGCCGCAGCATTCAACTCGTGGGATGTCTGCGATGGGGCATGCCAGAACCTCTTCGTCAAGAGTCCGCTTGCATGGACGCTGGTCAAACGGTGGGCAGGCAGGGAGGAAGAATTCGAGAAACGTGCAGCCTTTGCACTCATTGCCTATCTTGCCGTACACGACAACACAGCCGGCGACCGGAAGTTCATCGGAGCACTGAAGCTGGTGCGCGGTGCCGCACACGATGAACGCAATTACGTGAAGAAAGCAGTCAACTGGGCACTGCGCGGGATCGGGAAACGTAACCTGACACTGCACCGCGCCGCACTGGAGACCGCCCGGAAGCTGCGCGCATCCGCCTCACGCAGCGCCCGCTGGATCGCCGCGGATGCAATCAGGGAGCTTGAAAACCCGAAAACCCGTCAACGCATCAAGCCATCCTCTCCTTCCGCATAGCCCCGGGAATCCCTGCCGGAATAGACGTTTCTTTACATTCGTCTCAGGAAACAGTACATTTTTGTTGGTCACCACATCCACCGAACGGACATGATCAACCGCCGTGCATTCCTCAAAACAGTGGCGGCTGCAGGTGCCACTGTTGCCTTGACCCCCAAGGCAGCATTCAGTGCCATATCCCACACAATGTCGCCGGGCTTCGGCGTGCACCCGTTCGTCGAGGCGCATCCCGAAGCGGTGTTCATTCTTCGAACCGCCGTCGACATCAAGACCAATGCGCCGGCTATCAAGAGCGCTGGATTGCTCTTCGGCCGCTCTATTTTTCTCCCGCAGGATGTCGCCGATGGCGGCATCCCGCTCACCCACATGATTCCCGTCAAGCCCAACCTGACCTGCCGCGCGAGATCGCACAGTATGTACACGGTTGAGCGCTCGATGGGGATTCAGACCGATGCGAATTTTGTGGAAGGCCTCATCGAGAGCATGAAGGAACTCGGATTCCCGGGATCGCAATTCGCCATTCGCGAAGTCAATTGTCCTGAAGATTTTGCCGATGGCGGATACTACTCTATGGCGGCGCGAACCGGTGCGGACATCCGCGACCTGAGTGCACAGGTCGGCGTGCTGCCGGACGAAGCCGTCCAGTGGAAGGATGTCCCCACGGGTACCTGGTTCAACAGAATTCCCTATCTCTCCCCCGTGAATGCCCCAAACAGCTGGCTGCTCAATATTGCGAAATTCAAGACGCACGGCATGGGGTTGACGCTTTGCGCAAAGAACCTGCAGGGCACGATTGCGGCCCACTATCAGCAACACTGCACGGGATACAACTCGAACATGAACATCGATGCTTCGGATATCCATTCCGACGCAAAGACGGCGATCATGAACAACTACAACGCACATAAGTCAAGCATCCCCCGCTGGGACCGCCCCGAGAGCAGAGGGGGTCTCTGGATGGAAACCTGGGCAAGCCGATGTCTTGACAACAACAGCGTTACGACGGCGGGGCTTCACATCATCGAAGGCATTTATGGACGTGACGGCAACTTCATGGACGGCCCCGGTGAGGGGGGAATTGCCACCGACTACATGTGCAATCTGATCATCTTCGGTAAGAACCCGTTCTACGTGGATATCATCGGGCACTACCTTGGCGGACACGAGCCGGGAAACTTCGGCCTGTTCCACCTCGCACGAGAGCGGGGAATGATCTCCCAGCTGAACCCGATGTCCATTCCCCTGTACGAATGGCAGACCACCCCGATGCCGGGGGCAACCCTGACGCCGCTGACAAGCTTCACCCGTTTTGCGCTAAAGACCTACTATCTGCAGAGGAACTACAACGGCGGCACGGAGCCCTACTGGCATCTGGTCGACGAACCGTATGACTACAACGCCACCGATGTCGCCGGTGCCGGATCGGCGGTTCCTGACGCGGTGGTGTTGTGCCAGAATTTCCCCAACCCCTTCAACGCAAGCACGATGTTCCAGTTTGTGATCCCCCGTGCCGGCACGGTGCGCCTGGATATTCATGATGCGCTGGGTGCTCTTGTGGGGGTAGTGGCAGAGGGTGCATATCCTGCCGGCACGCATATGGCGGTCTGGCAGAGTAACTCTCTCTCCACGGGCGTCTATTTTTACAGACTGTGGTACGAGGGTGCGACGGTGACCCGGAGGATGCTCCTGGTCCGGTGAGGCACGTAAGGGACAATTGGCCCTATGGCCGGTAGCATGAAAACAACTTTGAGGTTGCAATGAGCACTCCCGACACGCCGCGCTACGGTTCCATCATCTGGACTGACCTGACAATTCCGGATGCAGAAGAGATCCGCGACTTCTATGCGAAGGTTGTGGGGTGGACGTTCACGCCCGTGTCCATGGGCAGCTATGCCGATTTCCAGATGAACGCCCCAGCCACGGGTGAAGCAGTAGCGGGCATTTGCCATTCCCGTGGTATCAATGCCGGGCTTCCTCCGCAATGGCTCATGTATATCAGTGTAGAAGACATCGACGACTGCGTACAGCGCTGCAAAGAACTGGGAGGAGCAGTCCTCGTCGAGCCCCGGCCGATGGGCTCGTATGGAATGTTCTGTGTCATCAGGGATCCCGCCGGCGCTGTCGCGGCACTCTTCCGTCCGGCAAAAACTCAAGAACCGTAAGGCCTCATGGCAACTTCAACACCGTTACGCGATCTCGTCCTGCGCACACGTTCAGTCCGCCGTTTTCGGGAAAACGAGCGGGTCTCCCTCGAGACTCTCCATGCATTGGTTGATCTTGCGCGGCTGGCGCCCAGTGCCGGGAACAAGCAACCGTTCAAGTACTCCCTTTCGGTCTCCCGGCGGGTCAACGCGCTCATTTTCCCCCACCTCCGGTGGGCGGCATACCTTCAGGATTGGAACGGTCCCGCCGAGGGAGAACGTCCGGCGGCCTATATTGTCATCTGCCGTGACATTACCATCAGCAACGCACTCAACAGTGATCAGGGCTTTTCGGTGCAGAACATCGTGCTGGGCGCTACGGAACACGGCCTGGGGTCCTGTGTCATTGCATCGTTCGTCCGCGACGAGATCCGGAAAGTCATGCAAATCCACGAGGCTCTCGACCCCATATGGGTAATTGCGCTTGGTGTCCCGGCGGAGACTGTCGTCGTCGAACCCCTCGGACCGGCAGGTGACATCCGCTACTGGAGAGATGGTGCTGGTGTGCACCATGTACCCAAGCGCTCGTTGGAAGAGATATTGCTCACCCAATTCAGGGATGATGAATAACACCGGGCCCACACGCGACGTCAGCATCTCCATGATGCGCATCAACCTGCTGGCAGTCCCGGTCGCCCTCCTGATACTGTTTATCGCAGGAACACCCTTTGTTCTCATTCACGGGTGGAATGCGGTCGCGCAAAGTGCGCACGCATTCCTGAGGCCGTGGGTTGCCATTCCAGTTCTTCTGGCCGGCATAGTGCTGCATGAGCTCATCCATGGCGCAGCCTGGGCGTTCTACGGCGAGAAGACACTGAAGACGATCCGTTTTGGTATCAGCTGGTCAGCACTCGCGCCGTATGCGCACTGTCCGGAGCCACTGACTGCAGGCGCCTACCGGCTGGGAGCCGCGGCGCCCGGTATTCTTCTGGGCATCATTCCGGTGGCAATCGCCACATGGATAGGGCCATCCTGGTTGTTCCTGTCCGGACTCCTGCTCACCATAGCCGCCGCGGGTGATTTTCTCATTCTCTGGACCCTCCGCGGAGTCCCTTCGCACCTTCTCGTCCAGGATCACCCGAGCAGAGCCGGCTGCTTTGTCTATGAATCAACGATCGAAGGGGAATCGCACACATGAGTATCTCGCTTGAATTCTGGGGAGCCGCGCAAACAGTCACAGGGACCATGCACCTTCTGCGGGTTGGAGGCCGCAGTGTTCTGCTGGATTGCGGCATGTACCAGGGCCGGCGCAATGAAGCCTTCGAACGCAACAGCGTATTCCCTTTCGACCCGGCGGCAATCGACGCCGTCATCCTCTCTCACGCTCACATTGACCACAGTGGCAACCTCCCCGGCCTTGTCCGGCAGGGGTTTGACGGGCCAATTTACTGTACGGGCGCAACGAAGAGTCTCTGCGACGTGATGTTGCGCGACAGCGCCTACATCCAAACGCGCGATGTGGAGTTCATCAACAAACGGCATGCGAAGAAACAGCTGCCGGCTGTTCAGCCGCTCTATACGGTAGACGACGTTGACGACACGATTCCCTTGATGCAGGGAATCGACTATGGACGCACTTTTGAAGTCGTTGACGGCGTACAGTGCAGATTCGAAGATGCGGGCCACATCCTGGGTGCTGCGTCTCTTTCGCTGCACCTGCGCGATAACGGCACATCAACGGGGTTGGTCTTCACCGCGGATCTGGGCCGCCCGGATCTCCCTATCCTCCGCGATCCTGTGCTTGTTGCCGACGAAAAGACCGAGTACCTGATCACGGAAAGCACCTACGGCGGACGCTTCCACGCCCCGGTGACGGAGATGGAAGAGCAGATCCTCCAGCCGCTCCTGCGAGCTTATGAACGGAAAGCCCGCGTGGTCATTCCGGCGTTCAGCGTCGGACGAACTCAGGAAATTGTTTACATGCTGCACAAGCTCAGCGTGGCCGGCAGGATTCCTTCCATTCCCGTGTTTGTCGACAGCCCCCTTTCCGTCAATGTCACCAGCGTATTCCGCAAGCACAAGGAGTGCTTTGACGAAGAAACACTGGCGATCCTCAATTCCCCCGATGACAATGACCCGTTCGGGTTTGATAGCCTGACGTATGTGAAAACAGTCGAGGAATCCAAAGCGCTCAACGGCAGGCCGGGACCCTTCATCGTGATTTCCGCGTCGGGGATGTGCGAGGCCGGCCGTGTCGTGCACCATCTCGCCAATTCCATCGGCGACCCGCGCAACATGGTCCTGATCGTGGGCTACCAGGCGGAGAATACTCTGGGCAAGCGGATCGTGATGAAAGAGCCCGTCGTCAATATCTTCGGCGAGCCGCATGCGCTCCGCGCTGAGGTTGTTGTCTTGAACTCCTTCAGTGCCCACGCCGATCGGAATGAGCTTCTCTCGTACCTGCGCCGTTTTCCCCGCAAGCCGCTCAAGAAGACATTTGTTGTCCATGGGGATCCGGACCAGTGTGACAAGTTCCGGGGAGCCCTGGAGGAGGAACGGTTCGGCCCGGTGGTCATTCCTTCCCGTGGTAACCGGGTAGTCCTGACGTAAGCGGACCGGCAATGAGCGTGTCCGTCCGGTTCCTGGCCCTCGCTTTGCTTGTTCCCTCCGCGGTGCTTCTCGCCCCGGGGCAGGAATCCCAGCGCGAGCCCGAGCCGTCTGCAGCGACACCGGATTCCCTCCGCAGGGCCAATTCCGCCAGCATCCTGTTCGACCGCAATCTCAACACATTCAACTGGATCGGCCGCCTGGTTCTGGACACTGTATTTGCACGGACACGTTTCACCGGGAGCGCACAGCTCTTCGCCAACACCGTCCAGCCGGAAGAGGGATCCGGCATAGGTGCCCGCTCTTCGGAGAGCACGCAGAAGAACATGACCCTTGGTGTACGCCACCCCTTCAGTGACGGTACAGAGCTCGATGCCCGCTGGTCATCCCTGGTGTTCGCCGACAACCGGGGTATCGGTTTGAGCAATGCCGCGAGCCACACACTGCTCGCGGGAGTAGCATTCTTTCCCACCGACGTGCTGAGTCTCACTCCCCTGGGCGGGTACCGCTGGGATACTCAGGGGGGACTCCACGACCGCGGTCCCGCACTCGCATTCGAGACAGAACTTCTCCCGATTGAAATCGATGGATACCGTTTTGCAGGGACGGGCAGGTTGCGGCGCGATATGGTGGACCCGCGCGTTCTTGAGAATCACAGCGCTCGGCTCGGTGTTTACAAACCTTTCGGTGCATTTTCCCGCGACAGTCTGGATCTCGGCTTTCTCCAGACACGGCGTGAGTTCTACTCACGGGGCGACAGTGCAATCGAGAGCCGCACGGACCGCTCGTTCTCGCTCGCAAATCTTCTGGCGTACGAGGTCGCGCGCGATATCGTCGCCAGCATCTTTGTGAACATCGGCAGCCGTGCGCTCGACAAAGATGAGCGTACGCTGTTCGATGCGGCGTATTCCCCCACAACTTTCAGTACCCGGATCGAAGAATTCCGACTCGATACATATATTCAGGCCGCGTTTCAGGGCTCGGAGGATGCTCCCTCGGCGGTGGTGCGCCTCGGCTTTTCCGAGCGGAGCGAATCGCATCGCGCAAAGGCCCCGGAACAGATGGCTCCCAACATCGCCGTGCTCTTCGGCGAACGGAACAAACAGGAACAGACCAAGGACAATCTTGCCCAGCGTGCCGCGCTCACGGCCGCCCTGGCAATTCCTTTTTCCGCTTCTTCCCGTTTCTTCCTCGCAGGCTCCGCAGGCATCCTTCGCTACGATACGCCTAGCGAGCTGAATTTTGAAGACCGCGACGAACTTCTTGTTTCCGCAACGCTCGGACTCCATCACACCTTCAGCAGGTCACTCGAAGCCCTGCTGACACTTGACGGAACCATAAGTCATCTGGTGTACCTGCTCAAAGAGAGAAGCGCCAACAACAATTACAACCGTGTTTTGCGCCTGGCACCCCGTACCACCTGGCGTCCGGCTTCCTGGTTTTCCACCACCAATGCCTTTGAAGTGCTGGCAAATTATACAGTGTACGACTTCGAACGCCAGGTCGCACTCGTACGCAGTTTCTCCTACAGGCAATTTTCGTGGATTGATTCCACACGGATGGAGTTCACGCCGAAGGTGGGACTTGACTTTTTCACGTATTTAAAGTTGTATGAACGCGGGTTACTGAAGTGGGATGAGTTCAGGGAGCGGACCGAAAACTCCTTTGTCGACCGGACACTGGCCGTACAACTGCGTTTCTCGCCGGACAGGACCAGTGTCTTCGCCGTAGGTCTGCGCTATTTCAGCCAGTCCCGCTATCTGTTCAAGGAAGCCGTGAAGCAGCCCGACTCATTTACGAGCAGCGTAGGACCGACCTGTCTGATCAGATGGATTATCGGTCCACACAGCCGGCTGCAGTTCAACGGCTGGTACGAACGCCGGAGGCTGCCCGATGGCACATACCGGTCGCTGGCGAGCATGACCATGCACCTCTCATTCCATCTCTAGACGGGCACCGCGTGAAATCTACCCAGACCGTTTTTCGCTTGACCCTCCGGAGTGTCCCGCGCAGCATCCGGCGTGTGGAAAGCTATCTCACCCGGATGAACGCCACTCTCCGCCTCGGTGAAATCCAGATGCACAAGGTGATGGTATCTCTCACGGAAGCAGTCAACAATGCCATCATGCACGGGAACAAAGCCGACCCGGAGAAGAAGGTAACGGTACGGTGCGAAGTCCTCCCCGGATGGTTGCTCTTTACGGTTGAAGACCAGGGCCGGGGCTTCCGCGTGGATCATGTGAGGAATCCCCTCAAGGAAGAGAATATTATGAAGGAGAGCGGGCGGGGGATTTTTCTGATGAGGACACTGATGGACAAAGTGGAGTTCCAGCTGACGCAGAAAGGAACCCAGGTTCGCCTCTGGCTCAACACCAACAAGTAGCCGGATGACTTCTACGGCGCGCTCACACGCGCATCGGTCAACGTGAAATCCGCACCCTTGGTGTTGTCACCTGGTTCGAGGATGTACCGGGGAAAAGCGGGCGGGGAATCGGAGACCAGGAAGATATAGTCCGTCCCACCCGCGATATACACACTCACCTGATAGCAGGAAAACAGGGTCTGAACGCCGTTGATGTTCGCCGAGACCATTTCCTCTCCTCCGGCGAAGCTTCCATACACCCTCTCCTGCCCTGCGGAATCGAGAGACCCCACCACCCACGATCCGCCGATCCCCTGCGAGAATGCCGCAATCCGGTCCCAGCGCTTGGGCGGAACCGGCAAGCCGGTGGTGCGTGCAATTTCCGCAAGCAATCCAAACCGGTAGAGATCGCCGTCTGCGGATTGTGCGAGCAAGAACTGTTGTACTGTCGCGGTCGTGTCGCGCAAAAGCACGGTGCTGTCAAGCACCGTGGTGACCCCGCTAAACCCGGCAAACGTTCCCCCCGTGCTCAGGACACGTTGCTTCGCACGACCCCGCGTCGACGGGAGATAATACCCGAATTCGGAGATCAGCAGTGCGTCGTATTCGTATACATCCCCCGGAGAGAATGCAGGATGGAAGGCAATCGCCTGGGGCGTCAACGGCGTATTGCTGCCGTCACGGCACGCAAGCGGGGAAACGCAGAGACAGAAAAGGGCAACCCACCGGGTTGCCCTTCTGCACAGTTTCATCCATCAACTCACAGGGTAAGTTTGCCGATCGATGCCGACACATCGGCGGCTGACTTCGCCAACGCCGCCTGTTCGTCGGCATTCAGCTTGAACTGAATAATTTGTTCGACACCTTTTCTGCCCAGTTTGACGGGCACGCCCACGAACGTATTCGTGAGCCCGTATTCCCCCTGCAGGTAGACTGAACACGGCAGGATGCGTTTCTTGTCTTTCACAATGGATTCCACCATCGTGACCGTGGCAGATGACGGAGCATAGTAGGCACTGCCGGTTTTGAGATAATTGACAATCTCAATACCGCCTTCACGCGTACGCTTCATCACCCGGTCAATGGCAGCCTGGTCCAAAAGGTCGGTGAGAGGAATGCCCGCGACCGAGGAGTAGCGCGGAAGCGGAACCATGGAATCGCCGTGGCCGCCGAGCACTGGTGCAAATACATCTTCCACAGAAACGTTCAGCTCAAGGGCAATGAACGAACGGGCCCGCGCTGCATCCAGCATGCCGGCCATGCCGATCACGCGTTCGCGCGGAAGTTTTGTCGTCTTCATGGTCACATAGGCCATCACGTCGAGCGGATTGGACACGACAATGAAGATCGCGTTGGGTGACACAGCAACCGCCGACGCGGCACACGCCTTGACGATTGCGCTGTTCGTGTTCATCAGATCGTCACGGCTCATACCCGGTTTCCGTGCGATCCCGGCGGTAATCACCACGATGTCAGAATTCGCTGTGGCTTCATAGGTGTTAGTGCCGGTTACGTGCACATCCACCTTTTCCAGCGGCGACGCTTCGTACATGTCCAGCGCTTTGCCCTGGGGGATCCCTTCCAGAATGTCGACCAGCACCAGTTCGTTGGCCAGCTGCTTGTCGACCAGACGTTGCGCGGTGGTAGCACCAACATTACCAGCACCAATGACGGTGATCTTCATGTGACGTTCTCCCTGCTAGAGGTGGGACGAATCACGCCTGTGGAACGATGCTGACGATATGCCGGGATTTTCTTACTTTCTTGAAGTTGACAGCACCGCCGACCGTTGCAAACAGCGTATCATCGCTGCCGATACGGACGTTGACGCCGGGCTGGAACTTCGAACCGCGCTGACGGACGATGATGCAACCCGCCGGCACGACCTCGCCGCCGAACCGCTTCACGCCCAATCGCTGCGCATTGCTGTCCCGACCATTACGCGAACTGCCAACACCTTTTTTGTGTGCCATAATGCACCCCTACTGTGCAATGCTGTTGATTTCTATTTGCGTATACCCCTGCCGGTGTCCGCGCTTCACGCGGTACCCTTTCCGGCGCTTCTTCTTGAAGACAATGACCTTGGGGCTCTTGCCGTGGTCGATGACCGTGGCTTCCACGCTCGCGCCGGCAACCAGGGGATGGCCGACAACTACCTTCTTGTCGTCGCCGAGGAGCAGTACGCGGTCCAGACGGATCTTCGTCCCCGGTTTCTCCTGAAGGCTCGGCACTTCCACATGGTCTTTCGGCGTGACCTTGAATTGCTTCCCGGCAACTTCTACTACGGCGAACATCAGTGGGTTCCTCGAAATGAATAGGACTAAAAAGGTACTAAATCCGTGTCAGAAAGTCAATTAGAAGAACCTGCGAACCCCAGCACGCGGAGGCTGTTGAGGATAACCACCAATGCCGCACCGTCATCAGCCAGTATGGCCATCCAGAGGGTCGAAACCCCGGCAATGCTGAGAACGAGAAACACCGCCTTGAGCACGAGGGCGAGGGCAATGTTCTGGCGGACGATCCGCATCGCGTACCTTCCCAGACCCACCAAATACGGCAGTTTTTCGAGGTTATCGCCCATTAGCACGACGTCTGCAGTTTCCAGCGCGGTGTCGCTTCCTGCTGCCCCCATCGCTATGCCAACTGAAGCCGCAGCCAGCGCCGGAGCGTCGTTGATCCCATCCCCCACCATCGCCACACCACCGTAGGTTTCTCCCAGCCGGCGGATCGCCTCAACCTTTTCCTGCGGCAGCAGGTGGGCCGACCATTCCCGAATACCCGCTTCCCTGGCGACCCTCGCAGCCGCGTCCTCGTGATCACCGGATAACATGACCAGATGTTTGATTCCATGACTGCTGAGATCTGCCAGGGTCGCGCGGCACTCCGCCCGGAGCGAATCGCGCAGCGCCACAATGCCGAGCGCTCTCCCTTCCACACCCAGGATCATCGCGGTCTTTCCTTCGCGCAAAAACGCCGCAGCCGCATCCGCGACGGCCGGAGACCAGAAATTCTGTTCCAGGCCGAAATCCCGGTTCCCCAGGTAGTAGCGGGTCCCGTTCACGGTTGCCGCAATTCCCCGACCGGGAACGGTATCGAATGCATCCACCCGGAAGTGTTCGTACGAAAGCCCGCGGTGGTGCATCTCATGCAGCAGCGACGCAGCAAGATGGTGCTCCGACCGATGTTCCATTGCGGCAGCAATCTGGAGGATTTCCGAAGCCGGCAGTGAATCCAGGCTCACCACATCTGTCACCTTGAGCCGGCCATCCGTCAATGTTCCTGTCTTGTCGAATGCCATTGCACTGATAGTTGCCAGGGTTTCAAGGTGTCTCCCTCCCTTTATCAGCACCCCGTTACGAGCGCCGTTGGCCAGCGCACTTACCAGCGTCATGGGTGTCGAAATCACAAGTGCGCAGGGACAGGCAATCACCAGCATGACGAGGGCACGGTAGAGCCAATCGATAAACGGGGCACCGGCCACAAGCGGAGGAATCACTGCGACGAGAAGAGCCATGCCGAGGACGGCCGGTGTATACACAGCCGCAAAACGGTCAATGAAAGTCTGAATCGGCGCCCGCTGTTGTTCCGCTTCGCCTATCAGCCGGACAATGTGCGCAAGTGTGGTCTCTTCATACCGGTGAGTGGCCCGCACGCGCAAGGCGCCCCGTCCGTTGAGCGAACCCGCGTACACCAGCTCTCCTGCAGACCGTTCGACGGGGACAGATTCGCCGGTGATCATACTCTGATCAACGGACGAAATCCCATCGATCACGTGCCCGTCCACGGGTATCCGTTCACCCGGACGGACAATGACGATGTCATCCGGTGTTACCGTGGATGCAGCGACAGTCACCTCACCGCCGTCACGCACCACGCACGCCTGTGCCGGAGAGAGGGCCATCAGCGACTGCACGGCCCGCCGGGCGCGCGAGGCACTGTACGTTTCGAGCATCAGCGCAACGGAGAAGAGCACGATCACAGCAGCGCCTTCGCTCCAGCGGCCGATCGCCAGCGCTCCGATGACGGCCAGCGACATCAGGACATTCATGTCCAGTGTGCGGTTCCGCAACGCGCTGAACGCCTTGGGAAGCACTTCCCATCCGCCCACGACAATCGCAGAAATCAGGAGGACATGTGCCCAGGGATCCGACGGCGCATACTGTTCGGCGAGTATGCCGGCAACGGTCAGGACCGCCCCCGCGAGCGTGCGCAGTGCATGGCCATGCCGCTGCAGGAAGGGTTCGTCGGGAATAACGGCGGTCTTTGCCCGGCCCTGGAACCCCGCATGCCGAATCCCCCGAAGGACGTCTCCTTCCGGCACGGCGGCGTCCACCCGGAGTTCTGCACTGATCAGGCTGAATGTGTAACGGCCTTTCCCGAGTGAAGTATCCAGACTCTTACGGAGTACTCCCTCTTCCGTCGCACAACAGACGCCTGCGACGACATACGCCTTGTGGGTAGTGCGGACAGACATGAATGCATCTCCTTGCATTCATGAAGTACGTCATTGGGGAGTGAAAATCAAGTAATGGACTCGATGCCTTCGTAGCGGCTGTCGATGGTCTTAAACCAATGAAGTGTAAAGCGATAGAGGTGAGGAGCGGTGTACATGCAGACAAGGAAGAAGATCACGCCGCCGAAGAGATCCACCACATAGTGGTAACGCTGGTATACAGTGGCGATGATGAGCAGGGAGCCGTTGATGATCATGAAATATCTGCTGCGAAGGCGGTACCGCACACTGAGCGTCATCAGCACCAGCATCATCATGGTGTGGCCGCTGGGGAAGACATCACGCTGGGCCGCCGCCTGCGCAATCGCGTTCGACACTCCCATGGGCACCGACTCACCATAGTTGACGAACCAGCGGAGGTGAGGGGTCAACCAGAGCCCCGGGAGATCCAGGTCAGTCATGCCGAAATCATGCAGCGTGAACCGGGGCCCGACGGCAGGGAGGGTAAAGTACCCCAGATACGACAGGTAAAATCCGTAGATGCAGGTGAACATGTAGAAGTGAAATACCGCGCGGTTCTTGCGGCGGTAGAGCTCGTAACCTGCCACAAGGAAAAGCAGATAGAAAATCGTGTAGGCGAATTGCAGAACCTCGGTGAGCACCGGATGCGTAAACTGCATGAGCCAGCGCGTCGGGTCCACACCGAACAACCACCGGTCAGCCGCAATGAGGACGTCATCGTAGTTGTTCCCCGCGTACAGAGGCGAAATGATGAAGTAGAGCTCCTTGTATGTCAGGAACACCAGCGGGGCGGCATACCAGTCATGAACATACTCCAGGAGTTTGAGGTCGTGCCGCGACCGGGCAATGGCAAGGAGACAAATTGCGACACTCACCGTGACATTGATCAGCACCAGGACCCACCAGTTCGGAATACGGGAGAAGAAGAGTATGTTCAGCATGCTCAGGAGAATGCCGTAGGCGATGATCAGCAGGTCCGCCGAGTGGAGAGCTCGGAAGAGTGTGCGCAGATTCATGCTGTAGGTGTTCCTCGGGATGATGCAGCAGAGAGCGCATTCGCCAGGAGCACGAGTTCCCGGATTGAGAGGTCTTCCGGGCGTCGTTGCAGGTCCACGGGCAGGGACACAGCGGGGAGTTCCGGAAGAAAATATCTGAGAGATGCGCGAAGGGTTTTGCGGCGTTTACCAAACACGGCGCGGACCATCGAACGAAAGAAATCTT
>DAINBR010000042.1:0-13537 GCA_036732865.1 Bacteroidota bacterium
ACCTCAAGTCGGGTAATCTTTCGGGAGGAACGACGGCTGTGGTCAACGGCTCGGTGTTCGCCGTGATCACGGCCGGGATTTCGTCGACACTCTGGTCGTACGCGGGCTTCACCAACATCCTGTATATGGCGGGCGAAGTGAAACGGCCCGAACGCACGCTGCCCCTGGCACTCATCGGATCTCTCGCGTTTGTTATGATTGCGTATACGCTCATTGCACTGTGTACATCGGCGATTGTACCGTTTGCTCAGCTGGCGGCGGCCAGAGGGGATTTCATCAATCCGTTCCGCTACCTCGGCGTGGAGGCGAATGCCGCCGGCGCCATGTTCGCCGTGGCCGCGTTTGTCTCCATGGTCGGCGTCCTCAACGCGAGCATCATGGTGCAGCCGCGCCTGGAGTATGCCATTGCACGGGACGGCCTGTTCTTCAGCGTCTTTGGACACCTCCACCCGAAGTATCTCACACCCGACTACTCCATTCTCATCCAGTCGGCCCTGGGCATTGTGCTGTTCCTTCTGGGGGACATCGAGAACATGATGGGCTACTTTACGCTGTCGTACGCCCTTCAGAACGGGCTTGTATACGGTGCAATCTTTTTCCTGCGACGCAGGCCTGACTATGCGCCGACATACCGGGCACCCTGGTGGGGCGTGATGGCGGTACTCGCCATGGCGTCACAGCTGTACGTTGCTGTCGGGACATTCCTGGCCTATCCGACCGGGGGGATCCTCGCCTCGCTGGCGCTGATCCTCTCCGGCCTTCCGGTTTACTTCTACTATGCATACCGCCGTCGAACAGTGCAGGAGACGTCATGAAATGCTTCGTCAACGGCGTCGTGCGCACAATGCACGATGCGATTCCCCTGGCCGAAGCCGTCGCAACCAAAGGCGGCAGGATAGTGTTCGTCGGGTCTTCCGCCGGTGCGCGTCAGTTCGCCGGACCGGGCGCCGAGGTGATCGATCTGCACGGACAGCTGATGCTCCCGGGGTTCATCGATGACCATGTGCACTTCGTACTTGGCGGTTCACAGGTGGACGGACTGCACCTGCGCCACTGCAGATCAACCGGCGAAGTGGTGGAAACCCTGTCGGCGTTCATCAAGACACACCCGGGAATCTGGGTGTCCGGCGGAGACTGGGATCAGGAAGGGTGGGACGTCAAGAAGCTGCCTGAACGCAGCTTGATCGATCCGGTTTCTCCCGACACACCCGTATTCATCAACCGGCTCGACTGGCATATGGCGCTCGCCAACAGCGCCGCTCTGCGTCAGGCGGGGATTTCCCGGGAGACCCCAGATCCGCCCGGGGGCACCATCGAACGGGACTCGGCGACAGGAGAACCCACCGGCATTCTCAAAGATGCTGCCATGAATCTGGTCACCCGCGTGATCCCGCGGCCCGCGCCCAATGAGGTGGAACATGCCATAGTGCAGGCCCTCGATGTGGCACGGAGAAACGGTATAACGTCGGTGCATGACATCTCGGAAGAAGAACACATCCCCCTTTATCACAAACTTGAAGGCGCAGGGAAACTCACATGCCGCATCTATGCGCGGTTGCCGATTGACGGCATGATGAGACTTGTCCGCGAACGCGTCCGCCGCGCTCATGGAACTGAATTTGTGAAGGTCGGATCCCTGAAGGCATTTGCAGACGGATCACTGGGATCAAACACCGCGTGGTTCTTCGACCCGTATCTTAACTCGCCAACCACGGGGCTTGCGATGGAGGTGCTGACCAGCGGACGGCTCCGGGAGTGGGCACTGGAGGCCGACCGGCATGGCCTGCAGCTCTCCGTCCATGCGATCGGTGACCGCGCCAATGACGCCATCCTCTCGATTTTCGAAGAGATTGTCCGGACGAACCCGGCATGGGACCGGCGGTTTCGGATCGAACACGCCCAGCATGTGAGAGCGGAGGACATCGAGCGGTTCTCCTCCCTCGGCGTGCTGGTGTCAGCCCAGCCCTACCACTGCATCGATGACGGTGTCTGGGCCGAGCAGCGGATCGGGGCGGTGCGTGCCAGGACGACCTACGCGTTCAAATCGTTCCTCGATGCCGGCGTGCGTGTGTGCTTCGGGAGTGATTGGACGGTCGCCCCGCTCGATCCGATCCAGGGTATCTACGCCGCGGTCACGCGCGCGACCCTTGACGGGAAGCGGCCCGGAGGATGGTGTCCCGAGCAGCGCCTCACGGTCGAAGAAGCGGTGAGGTGCTACACGGTCAACAATGCGTTCGCCGCATTCGAAGAACATCTCAAGGGGACTCTGGAACCAGGGAAGATGGCGGACATGGTGGTTTTGTCGGAGAACATATTCTCCGTCCCGACGGCGGAAATCCGCAACGTGCGTGTGAAGATGACCGTAGTCGACGGTGAGGTGGTTTACGGGTGAGGTGTGAATCGCACGGTGAAGAGGGACCCTTCCGTGCGGTCCAGTGTGATGCTGGCGTCGATCTGTTCGACGAGTGACATGACGAGAACCATCCCCATGGATTCCACATTGCGGAAATCGACCCCTTCCGGGAATCCGACACCGTCGTCCTGCACGCGCAACTCCACCTTGCCATCCGGCATGCTGTGAAAGCCCACCAGGAGCGTTCCCCGCTCTCGACCTACGAACGCATGTTTCATGGCATTGGACACCAGCTCGTTGACGATCAGGCCACAGGGGATCGCCTGATCGACACCGAGAATGACGGGATCTCCCTCGACCTGCCAGGTCACTCCGCCCCGCTCGTATGAACGTCCGAGCTGCATCGTCATGCTCTGCAGGTAGTCGAGGAAATCCACCTGCGCCAGGTTCCGCGTCTGATAGAGTTTCTCGTGGAGCAATGCGAGCGACTGGATTCTGTTCTGGCTCTCCTTGAACATTTCGAAGAGGGTCTCATCGTTGATCTCGCTTGCCTGGAGATTCAGCAGGCTGGAGACAATCTGCAGGTTGTTCTTCACGCGGTGATGAACTTCCTTCAGCAACGTCTCCTTCTCCTCGATTGCTGCGAGGAGGCGGAGCTGAGCGGCTTTGAACGCCGTGACATCACGGACGATTGCGTATCGCTGTCCTCCGGGGAGCTGGCACATGCCGGTCTCTACGGTGATGACACTGCCGTCTTTTCTACGGAGCTGTTGTTCGCGGTGTGCTGTGGGGCGTTCCACCGCCGGGTGATCGTGTGCGGGACCGTTCACGGCAGCACCTCCGGCGAAGAGGTTGACGAGCGGCAGACCGGCCAATTCCTGCAGCGTGAATCCCGTCAACGCACATGCGGCCGCATTGACTTCGCGAATCGTATCACCGGAGTCGATGATGAACATCGCATCCGGGGCTTGATCGAACATGAGTTTGTATACGTCGCCGGCGGGGCTGGATGTGTGAGGCTTCATCGATGACATCGGACGTTGGTGTTCTGGTGCGTCATGCTTTCTCACAGGGAAAACCCGAGCAGAGAGAAGACTGAATTGGCGATCCAGCGAACGGCCTCTCCCACAGGAAGAATGCTGATGTTGGCCTGGCTCTCGAGGAGCAGAATGCCGAAGAGAACAAAAATGCCGTACCGGTACAGCTTGTTCACGGTCTCCTCGCGCAACCGCAGCGATTGAAAAAAGACGTGTGACCCATCCAACGGGGGGAGAGGAAGCAAGTTGAAGACGAACAGCCCGTAGTTCACGTATGCACCCACGATCAGGATATCCAGGAAGACATTGTACACGGGGTCCCCGTCAAACGGGCGTACCAGGAGCATCAGTCGCAGGAAGACCGAGAGGAGGACACCTAGCACCAGGTTCGCAAACGGTCCCGCAAGAGAAATCAGGATCTCGTCCCTCCGCGGTTGCCTCAGGTAGTCCCTGTTGAAGCGGACCGGTTTTGCCCATCCGAATCCTGCGACTACGATGAACAGAAATCCCAACCAGTCAATGTGGCGGAGTGGATTGAGTGACAGCCTGCCGTCATCGCGCGCGGTCGGATCGCCGCAGCGATAAGCGACATATCCGTGCATGAATTCATGACACGTCAGCCCTGCCACGACTCCGGGGAGCATTTTCGCGATAGTCGGGAAGTCCAAACTGTTCATTAATGTAATATACCAACTTCCCACGAGAGTGTCGAGGGAGTCTCGTGTTCTACTGAACTGTGAAGGGTTCGGGCTGGTGCCTTTCCGGGACCCAGCGCAAGAGCGCTCCTTCTCCGTTCTCCAGGAGGAAAAACATAAATTGCCAGGCATTCGGGTATCCGGGGGCCGGCTCCAGCAAAGTGGGAATCCACGAGCCGGAATTGAAGTACCGTATGCCGTTGGTGAACAGGGCTGCATCCGGATAGTGGGCATGGCCGAAAATAATGAACCGGGTTTGGAGCACCTCAGCCAGGGCCTGTGCACTGCGCCGGAGGTCACGAGAGACATTGGGCAGCATCTGCCTACGGCCTTTCAGGAACCTCCAAATCCCGCGGTCCAGCGTGGGGCGCCGGTGGAGCCGACCGGTGATTTCGGAGAAGAGTGCCACCATGCGCGACTCGGCATCGGGGTCAGGAAAAGTGCACCTGCGCGCCTCATTATCCCGCTCCATATCGTTGAGCCGCCGGATTTCCCTATACCGCCGGCGAACACTGCTCAGGTGCCATAGCCGCCGTTTCCGACCTGCCCGGAAAAGCGCTCGGGTCGCCGCTACAAATGTCCCCAGAGTCACCCAGGGGTGTTCCTTCCAGAGAAGCCTGTACATGCCCGAAAAAGGCCGGACATTGTCAGCCAACGGATTGACCGGTTCAACCCGGTTTGTCATGAACCGGACGAGAACACCGGATAGATCCATCTCCAGTTCCCGGCGCCCGTTCGGTAGATCATAGGGCAGAATGGGCATAAAAAAATTCCGGAACGCCGTTGTCGGTTCGTATTGATTCCCATGTTCGATGAAAAGGAGTCCCGGGATGCAGTAGCACCATGGCGCAAAGCGGACCCGCGAGGGATCAAACACCAGCCGGTTCCGGCCGGACAGCTGCTCCAGGCGGTCGACCAGGCGTTTTTGCACTCCGGGCCAATAGAACTGGATGTCATGGTTTCCCTTGATGATCACCAGGTCGTTCCCCCTGCCGATGAACTGTGCGAGCGCGTCGAAAAACCGGGCGTGCCCATCCAGGACTTTCACCATCAGGAACTCGGCGGCATGTTCGGTGTCGCGGAGGCCGTACTTCGAGTGCAGCTCGTCGGGAGAGATATCGAATGCGACCCGTTCCCCGGGAGTCGGAAGGCTGAGGACCTGCAGGAAATCCACCAGGTCGCCATTGACAATCAGCGTCGTCGGATTCCCGTCGGTGTAATGCGTGAGGAATTCCGCAAACTCCGCATCCCAGAAGAAGTCCTCGGTGGGAGACCACTGTCCCGTCACCGGATCCAACCCCGTCGTCAGATGGAGGTCAGAGATCACAATGAGGCGGTGAGGCGCCGTTGTCGGGGCGGACATTCAGTTCCGGGATGAGAATGAAACGATGTGCACGGCCAATATACCTCCGGTTCGCTTGAGATTCAAGATCCGTTGCTTTTGAAAAGCTGAGTTTGTACACTAATTATTCAGAATCATAGAAATGGTTCGTTTTTCCGGACCCATGGCCCCTTGAATGCCTCGTGACCGCATCAGCAACGCCGTAACAATCATCACCGGTGCCTCCAGCGGTATCGGCCGGGCAACGGCGCAGGTGTTTGCGGCGGCGGGGGCGCGACTCGTACTCGCTTCGCGTTCCCGCGAAAAGCTCACGGCGGTAGAGTCGGAGCTGCTCGCAACCGGGGCCGAGGTGCTGGTTGTTCCGGGAGATGTGACACGTGAGGCGGATGTCAGGAGCATTGTGGATCAGACGCTGGAGCGATTCGGGCGGGTGGATATCGCAATCTGCAACGCGGGGGTCTATGTCCGTGGTGCAGTAAAAGATCTCCCGCTCGCAACAATCGAACGGTGCATGGACGTCAACTTTTACGGAACAGTCCACCTCATACGCGCCGTACTGCCATTGATGCTTGCACAGGGGTCGGGGCACATCGTGGCGGTAACCTCCGTTGACGGCCGCAAGGGTCTTCCCCCCGACGGGGCATACGTCGCATCGAAGTCCGCCACCACGGGGTTCATGGATGTGCTCCGTCAGGAATTACGCAGCACGGGAGTGCACGCGTCCACCATCCTGCCGGGACGGGTGGACACGCCCATGATTGAGGCGCTCGATGTGCCGCCTGCGTCGGCTAAGATTTCGAGTGCACGTGTGGGTCGCGCAATTCTCCGGGCCGTACGCACACGGCGGCGCGAGCTGGTGATTCCCTTCGCCGGTCCAAAGGCCCTGATCGTTCTCAGCGCGCTCTGGCCCGGGCTGGGGGATTCGCTTGTCCGGTTCTTCAAACTCGAAGGTGAGGAGAGATAACACAGTGCAGTTACCGAGCACATCAGAGCGTCGGCCCGCACTACACGACTCGGCGATTCAGGCCATACTCGGGATGAAATCCTCCGTCCCCCTCCGTCCGCTTGATATGGCAAAGAGCCTGAGCGTGACGTTCTATCCGGTCAAGCAATCATCTCCCCGGGTGCAGCGGTTCGCCGACCAGTTAAGGGCGGCGCTCGAGCGGAACGGAGCGCACATTTTGCGCTACACGCAGGCGCAGGCCGATACAGCCACCGGCAAGCTCAAAGAGGGCATAGTCGTCATCTCCCAGGGAACGCTGGACACGGGGGACCTTCCGGTCGACCATGTTCCGAATTTGCGGCGTGCGACAATTGTCGGTATTGTCGAGGGCCCCTGCCCCGCAGAAACGGAAACCCGCTCCCAGGAAAAACTCAACAGCATCGTCAAGCGACTGGCCTGGAACATCGAACAGATGACCATCTATGTCGACGAGGAAACGTGGACGGTGGTGACGATGAACGGCGCCGTGATCCGGTGTTCGTGGAGCAGCATGCTGAAGGATACTGCGAATGTCCTCATTCCCAAGCTCGCCGCACCCGTCGTGCCGCCGCACTCAAGCGACTTTGATGTACGCGAAGGGGGATTGAACCTCCAGGATGCGCGCTATGCGCCGTACGTGAACGACTTTCAGGAAAGCAGCAAACTCTGGCACGATACTGGATTGATGCTGTTTCATACTTCACTGGAAGATCTGGAATTCCGCAACAAGTACTACAGGCGTCTGGCCGCGGCATATCTGGATAACCGGTCGGGAATGAGCTACGGTTTTCTCGCCAGGCAGCTTGCTTCTCCGCCCGCGCCGACATTGACCGGGAATGAAGCCATCCAGAAATTCGGCATTGAGATGCTGAAGAAGAATCCCGAAGTGGTTCCGGACCGGGATGGTTTCTGGATTGCGATGCACATGGGTGAGGCGGTGTACTACGTGCATGTTCCCGACGTGGGTGTTCTGATCACGCGTTCGGGCTGCGACAAATCGAATATCGACCCGCACCGCGACCTGGTGCTGCTCGGTCTTTCCCAGGGCAATATCATCTTCAGCACGCCCCGCGGTGTGACGCCGGGGACCGACTGCAAACCCTCCTACGACACGCTCACCATTCTTGCCCACGCGGTGGGGAATGCGCTGGTCGCGGCCGTACAGCAGCGTCGGCAACCCGACGCGTCGTTTGCCTCAACGCTCGCGCACACAGGTCTGGCCCTGGCCCACTGGCACGGCTATCTTCATCATGCGACCCTCCCGCCGGGATACGTCGTGTACGGCGAGTCAAATCCGCCTGTTTCGTGTTCAACACTGCAAGCGGCAATTCTTGCCCTGCGCGGGAAAGTAGACGCATTTGCGGGAACGGTCGTTGCCGGCCTGCCCTATGCCGGGGATGCGCACGTCGAACCCCACCATGGAGTGAATGTCACAGGTCCGACGCTGGTCCACCTTGGCCGGTGGGCGCTCGAACACAGGGACTTGCTGACGGAAATCCAGGTGAACGGCAACATGCCGGCTTCCCATTGAATCCGGGTCAACCAACACTCCGAGAGATCGCATGAAACATGTTGTCTGTTCCCTTTTCATTGTCCTTCTCCTGACAGGAAGTGCGGCCATGGCAAAGTCCTTCTTTCCCTATGCATATACAAAAGAGATCCTGCCAAACGGGCTGACGGTGTATGTGATCCCGATGGAGAGCCCGGGGCTGGTCGCCTACTATTCCGTCGTCCGCACGGGGAGCAGGGACGAATACGAACCCGGGAAGTCGGGCTTTGCGCACTTCTTCGAGCACATGATGTTCCGGGGAACGAAGAAGTATCCGGGTCCTGTCTATGACAGCCTGATAACGGGCATCGGTGCGGATGCCAACGCGTATACGACCGACGACTACACGGCGTATCATCTGAACTTTGCCAAGGATGATCTCGAGCAGGTGATTGATGTGGAAAGTGACCGCTTTCAGAACCTTTCGTATGCCGAGCGTGAATTTCAGACGGAAGCAGGCGCCGTGTACGGCGAGTACAGGAAGAGCGTTACCAATCCCTTTGCCCTGCTGAACGAGAAAGTGCAGGATGTTGCGTATGACGTGCATACCTACAAGCATACGACCATGGGCTTTGAAGCGGACATCAAGAGAATGCCCGAGGGGTATGCATACAGCAAATCTTTTTATCAGCGGTACTACCGCCCGGACAACGTGGTCCTGTTGATTGCGGGTGATGTTGCGGCGTCGACCACTCTTCCCCTGGTCCGAAAATACTATGGAGGCTGGACAAAAGGCTACGTGCCGCCTGTTCTCGGCACCGAGCCCGCGCAGACAGCCGAGCGGTCGGCCGAGGTCTCGTATCCGGGGAAAACACTGCCGGTGCTGGATGTTGCCTTCAAGGGCGATGCCTTCGATCCCGGTAATCGCGCGTATGTGGCAGCGGTGCTCCTGGGCGAGTTGGCCTTCGGCGAGACCAGCGACCTCTACAAGAGGCTGTATATCCAGGAACAGAAGGTTGACATACTTGACGCCGGCATTCCGGCGAACCGCGACACGCCGCTGTTCGAAATCGTCGCCCGCATCAAGAACGAGGCGGATCTGGATGCAGTGCGTGAGGCAATCTATGCGACGCTACGGGAGTATCAGACCACACCTGTGGATGCCCGGCGACTCGGTGATCTCAAGCGCCGGCAACGGTACCAATTTCTGATGGGCCTCGACACGCCCGACCGCGTGGCGGGCGGGCTCGCACGGTTTGCGGCCATCACCGGCGGCATAGAGGTCGTGGAGAAACTGTACTCGGCCATTGACACCGTCACGCCTGAAGAGGTACGCGCCGCTGCGACACGGTACTTCATTCCCGAGCGACGGACGGTTGTCGTGCTGAGAGGATCGCGCCAATGAAAACCCTGTCCGTTGTGTGCCTGGCGCTCGGCCTGATGCCGGCAGTCATGATTGGAGGCGAACCCGTGGATACCCGTACGTTTGTACTGCTTCCGGTGAAAAACGATCCTACCGTCTCGTTTCGTCTCTGGTTCAAGGTGGGGTCACAGAATGATCCGTCGGGAAAGGAGGGGCTCGCCGCGATTACCGGTCAGATGCTCGCGGACGCTTCCACGATGAGCAATACGTACGCTCACATCATCGATCTTCTCTATCCGCTCGCGGCAGACTACGCCGCCTCGGTGTCAACCGAAATGACCGTTATTGCCGGACGGGTTCACAAGGACAATCTCGCGGCGTACTATCCTCTGCTCATGGATGCGATCCTCGCACCTGCGTTCACACAGGAAGACCTTGACCGGATCAAAAGCCAGGCATTGAACGAGCTGGAGACCACGCTCCGGTATGCCAGCGACGAGGAGCTCGGCAAGGCCGTGCTCTACAATGCGGTCTTTGCCGGGACGCCGTACGGCCACATCGTCACAGGAACCGCGGACGGGGTCAAGAGCATTACGCTGGATGATGTGAAGACGTTCTATAAAACACATTACACGCGGGACAATGTTGTCCCCGGGGTTGGCGGTGGATACGACCAGGGGCTGATCGACCGGCTGGCCGGCGATCTGTCGACATTGCCTACCGGAGTTCCCCGCGTTGTCCCTGTCCCGCAAGTGCCGGCGACGGAGGGATTCCACGTCACCATCGTCGACAAAGACGCACCGGCGACTGCTATCAGCATGGGTTTTCCGATTAATGTGCTGCGCGGCTCCCGGGAATGGTATGCGCTGGCAGTTGCGAATTCCTGGTTGGGTGAACACCGCAATGCCAGCTCACATCTGTATCAGGTGATCAGGGAAGAGCGCGGACTCAATTACGGGGATTACTCATACATTGAAAATTTTCCGCGCGGGGGAATGCGACAGATGCCTCCGCAGAACGTGGCCAGAAGAAAACAACTGTTTGAAATCTGGATTCGTCCGGTACCGCTGGAAGCCGGGCACTTTGCCTTGCGTGCGGCACTGCGAGAATTCAAGCAGGTGGCACACAATGGGCTGACCGAGAACGCCTTCACACTCACGCGGAGCTTCCTGAAAAACTATGTGCTGCACTATGCCCCGACCACCATGCAACGGCTGGGGTACGCCCTTGACGACCGGTTCTACGGCATCACCGGCAGTCACCTCGAGATGTTCCGGAAAGTGATGGGGGAGATCACGAGGGAAGAGGTGAATGCGGCAATCAGAACACATTGGCAGTACGGCTCAATGCAGATCGCCGTGATCACGAAGGACGGCGCGACATTCCGTGATGCACTCGTCGCTGATACGCCGAGTCCGATTACCTACAAAACAGCGAAACCCGAATCAGTGCTGAACGAAGACAAGGAAATCGCGGCGTTCCCTTTGCAGGTGAAGAAGGAGAACGTGAAGGTGGTGCCGGTGGGAGAGGTGTTGCAGAGGTGAAAGCGAGGCATTGGGCACGAGGGCTTCGGTACGAGGCAACAGGCACGGGGCAATGGGCACGAGGCATTGGGCATGAGGGCTTCGGTACGAGGTAACAGGCACGGGGCAATGGGCACGAGGTGTTGGGCATGAGGCACTAGGCCTGGTGCCTACAGCCCGGTGCCAAACTTCAGGAACGCTTTCAGCTCTTCGAACCCTTCAAATGTTCTCGTCACGCAGCCCAGAACCCATCCCGGGATCACCGATGCGGGCATTGTGGTGACCATATAGACCGGTTTGCGGCAGTACCTTGCCATTGTCAGCTCCCCCTTAGTGCCTGCGCCGCGCATGGCTGATGCATCCCAGTAGCAGATCACAACATCCGAATGGTCGGCAATCTCCCGGCAGTCGAGGTCCACGAGCTCCGCGGCAATCGTCCGGTAGCGCGCGGGATCTGCAGTCTTCAGGGCCCGGAAGTCCACTCCGGCATGACGGGTGGAAAACACCTTTGCACTTTCGATATTCGGGTTGAAGACCGTCGCATGGAGTTCCTCCTCCAGCCATGCCTGCATCATACTGCGCCAGTCGCGTCCTTCATTCGACGCATACTCCATGCCGCCGGAGAGGTAGAATCTCACGAGATGACTCCGTCCAGAGCCCAGACATTTACCATGGGAAGCAGGAGTGTGTAGAGGAGCCACATCACGACGCTGATACTGATGGGAATGGAGAGATTGTCATCGAGTGTCTCTCCCGAGACCGCCTCGACAATGGAGCCGACGACCGCGGCGATGGCTCCGAGAAGATATTCGGCGGGGTAGTATCCTAACTTGGGTGCCGCGGCGACGACGAGCAGCGCCGTAATGAGGAATGCGGTTGTGCCTTCGAGGGATTTACCGAGGAACCGGTGCCGTCCATACCGTCGTCCGATCAGTGCCGCGGCCGTATCGGAGATGATGAGAATCGAGAATGCCGTGACGACGATGACTTTCGGGAAGAACCAGACGCAGATAACCGCGGAGAGCAGGACGAATGTGGCGCCATTCAGGCGCGGTTTCGCGCTCCGAGATTCATGGTGCCGGAGAAGGAACCCGAAGAAGCGGTTGTAGATGGCCGCCACCGCCGGAATGTGCAGACGGGCGAGGTCCGAGAGCCCGAACACCAGGGCGAGGGGGATGAGGATTGCCAGCGCCGTGCTGCGCGGAATAAAGTAGTAGATCACCGGAATGGAGAGCGAGATCAGGTGAATGCTCTTGCGGATGATCTCGGTGCCGTAACTCTCCTCGACGCTGGCAAGCCCGTTCATCGTTTCAGCGCAGCGCCTTCGGTGGGTGCCGCAGCCGCAACATCAGGGTCCTGCCCGTTCGACCGTCCTTCCAGTGGCGGCAGTTGATCTCCGCGCATCACGGCATCGATCTCCGTGGAGTCGAGGATCTCCCGTTCCAGCAGCGCGGCTGCGAGTCTGTGGAGGAGTTCCAGATTTTCGTTCAGGATTTTTTCTGCCCGCTTCATACAGCTGGTGACAATCTTCTTTATTTCCTCGTCGATTGCGATTGCCGTATCTTCGCTGTAGTTCTTATGCCGTGTGATCTGACGGCCAAGGAAAATCTCCTCCTCCTTCTGACCGTACGAGAGCGGTCCCAGCTTGTCGCTCATACCCCATTCGCACACCATCTTCCGGGCGAGTTCGGTGGCGCGTTCGATATCGTTCCCCGCACCGGTGGTGAGCTGGCCGAAGATCAGCTTCTCCGCCGCCCGTCCGCCGAGGGCATAGGTGATCATGGCTTCCAGGTATGCCTTGGAGTATGTGTGTTTCTCATCGATAGGCAGATAGGTGGTCAGTCCTAGTGCTCGCCCGCGCGGGATAATCGTGACCTTGTGCACGGGGTCCGCCTCGGGGAGCTTCTTGGCGACCAGCACATGACCGGTCTCATGATACGAAGTGACTTTTCGTTCCTTCTCGGAGATGATCAGGCTTTTCCGTTCCATGCCCATCATCACTTTGTCCTTTGACTCTTCGAAGTGGCGCATGGTCACGGCGCGCGCGTTCTGGCGTGCGGCGAGGAGGGCGGCTTCGTTGACGAGGTTGGCCAGCTCCGCCCCGGCGAGTCCGGGCGTCCCCTTCGCCAGTACTTCGAGTTTCACGTCATCGGCCAGGGGGATATTCTTCGTATGAACGCGCAGGATGCCTTCGCGCCCCTTGACATCGGGACGGTCGACCACGACCTGCCGGTCAAAACGTCCCGGACGGAGGAGCGCGGGATCAAGAACGTCCGGCCGGTTTGTGGCGGCGATGATGATGACGCCGCTGTTTTGCTCAAACCCATCCATCTCCACAAGCAACTGGTTCAGGGTCTGTTCGCGTTCGTCGTGCCCGCCGCCAAGGCCGGCGCCTCGGTGGCGCCCCACGGCATCAATTTCATCGATGAAGATGATGCAGGGGGCACTCTTCTTGCCCTGGTCAAACAGATCGCGCACGCGACTCGCGCCCACGCCGACGAACATCTCCACGAAGTCCGCACCCGAAATGGTGAAGAACGGGACGCCGGCTTCACCCGCAACAGCCCGCGCGAGCAGTGTTTTGCCGGTCCCCGGAGGTCCCAGGAGAAGCACGCCCCGCGGGATCTTCCCGCCGAGTTTCTGAAATTTGCTGGGCTCCTTTAGGAATTCGATCACTTCCATCAACCCCATCTTGGCTTCATCCGCGCCGGCTACGTCAAGGAAGGTGATGTGCGGTGCACCCTCATTGAGCA
>DAINBR010000043.1:0-13335 GCA_036732865.1 Bacteroidota bacterium
AACCTGCTATGTCTGTGTCTGGCCATGACGCTACCGTTTGACGTTCGTTGCGACACTGAGCATATCTTCGACCGTCTTGATGGTCTTGGCGCTGATTTCATAGGCGCGCTGGGCCGTGATCATGCCTACCATCTCTTCCACGACATCCACGTTGGAGGATTCCAGGTATCCCTGCATCACTTCCCCGAACCCTTCCGTCGTTGCCGATCCCGGGATGGGCGCTCCGGAGGCGCTCGTTTCCACATAGAGGTCGCCGCCGATCGCGCGCAGCCCCGCGGGATTGACGAACTTCACCAGTTCGAACTGCCCGAGGTGGACCGTCTCGGCATCGCCCACGGTCTTGGCTTCAATGGAACCATCACGACCGATAACGATTTCGGTGGTGTCTGACGAGAACGTGACCGCCGGCTCGACGAAGTATCCTTGCGAGGTCACCAATGTCCCGTCTCCGGACATCTTGAATGCACCATCCCGCGTGTACGCCAGTGTCCCATCCGGCCTCCGTATCTGGAAGAAGCCCTCGCCCTGAAGCGCGACATCCAGTTGATTCTGCGTCGGTTGAATGTCTCCCTGCGTGAATGACTTCGACGTCGCCACGGGAACGGCGCCGTTTCCCACCTGCAACTCCGCTGCCTGTTGCAGGTTTGGATTTTGGGAAACTCCGGTGGCCTTCAGGGTTTGATACATCAGGTCCTGAAATTCCGGACGACTCTTCTTAAAGCCCGTGGTATTGACATTCGCCAGGTTATGGGCGATGGTGTCAATGTTCAGTTGCTGGGCGAGCATGCCCGTTGCTGCTGTCCGCAGTGCGCGATTCATAGATGCTCCTTCTCCTCTTGTTGTTATACTCTGCCGATCTCCATGCTGCGATCCAACGTCGCGTCCTGCGACTGAATGATCTTCTGGTCAGTTTCAAAACTCCGGCTGAGTTCGATCATCGCAATCATCTCCTCGATCCCGTCCACGTTTGATTCCTCCAGGAATCCCTGCCGTACGTGGCGCTGATCATGCGGGATCGTGACCGTGGGCTGGTCGGGAGCAGGAATGAACAGGGACTCATGGTCCTTCCGGAGCTGATCAGGCCGTGCGACATCCACGATTTTCAGCCGTGCGAGCGGCTCGCGGTCTGACAGCAGTTCTCCCGCCTCATTCACGGTGATCGTTCCCTGCTGAAGTTTGTCGATGTTTGGAACCACCAGATTGCCGTTCTCTCCCTGCACATGGAAACCCTCGGCCGTCACGAGACTGCCGTCGGGCGCAAGGTTGAAATGCCCATTCCGGGTCAGCCGCAGCCCGTGCGGTGTCTCCACCGCGAAGAATCCATTCCCTTCGAGGGCCAGATCGAATGTGTTTCCCGTCGGTTGAAGTGAGCCGGGGGTAAGGTCCACAGTCCGCCTCATGACGATCCCGGTGAGGTCGTTCCTGCCGTCAGACGCGGCGCCGGATTCTTGTAGCATCTCGAAAAACACCCTGTCCTTCTTGAATCCGGTGGAATTGATGTTCGCCAGGTTATTGGCAATCACCTCCATGCGTGCCATTTTGGGACGCATGGAGGCTTCGGACGTATAGATGCCTTTGATCATGACCCGGAGCCCTCCTTTTTCTTCTCTGCCGCTCGCAGCGTGCGCAGTTTCAATGCAAGCTCCATTTCGCCCCGTCCGACGCCCAGCTTACGCGCCTGCTGGAGGCGTTGATCCGTTGTTGCTGCGCGGGCGAGGGTTTCTTCCATGCGTGCAGCCGATATTTTCGGCATGAGATGGTCCTGCATCCGCCGCGCGAGGGTAATCTCATCGCTCCCCCGGCCGAACGTGCGTGCAAGCTGCAACGATGTCTCATGCGCGTCATCTGTTTCATCACACGCGTCCGGCTCAGCGGGCTGCATCGTGTTCCGTGCGCTTTCCCGTTCTCCGAATGCGGATGTGTCTTCAGCATATCCCTTCCCGGCATTCCGGGCAGGCGCGACGGGCGTTGCCGGGCTCCTCCTGAATGCGAGGGCAAGCGCGGCGCTGCCGCCGGTCAGGAGGAGTGCCACAATGACCGAAATCAGGAGTGCGGACGCGGGCGTAAGGGTTGCGATCACCGCCTGTTGTGCCCGCCGCTGTTGCGGCATCGCGGCTGACGCCGCCTGCACCTGGTCACGCACCATTCCGCGGATGTCGACCACGGGCTGTAACCGCGGGCGCAACTCCACGATAGCGGGAGCCTTCGGAGGAGGAACCGTTGTCGCCGCATCACGGGTCTGGCGCACAGGTACGCGCACTGTGGTGACAATCGACTTCGCCGGTGCCGGCGCCACAGGCACACGTTTTTCTGTCGATGCATCCGTCCATTGTGGCATCGCCGACTGACCGCCGGCGGGCACTACGTCCACCACCAGCGTATTCCCCGATGCCGGCAGGATGCAACGGTAGTTCGCTCCCGCCTGCACCGTCAATGCAACCACCATGCTGTCACCCGGGAGCGGAGTCACGTCGATCCCCGTCACATGACCCGAGCGCAACACTTGATGCCTGGCCTTCATGGGAATCCCGACGCCGGCGTGTGAGAATCCAAGCCGGACGACCCCATCGGAGCCGAGTGAGGAATAGCGCACCTCGCCGTCGAACAGCAGGGTCACGCGGCTGTAACCGGCCTGCACGCTGTAGCGCAACTCCGTCAGTGTCGCACTCTCCGCCGCCGGGACCGGCGTGATGGTCCACAGCATGAATCCAAGCACGCCCACCATTGTCCATCGCCGGTTCATCAGTGTGTCCTCCAAACTGGAAGAAAAATCGTGAACGTCGTTCCTTTGCCGACTTCGCTTTCCACGCGGAGCTCGCCTTTGTGTTGGGCAATGATTTTGCTGCAGATGGCGAGACCCAGTCCGGTGCCCTTTTCCCCCTTTGTGCTGAAGAAGGGATCGAAGATCTTCTCCTGAAGATCCTTGGGAATGCCGCATCCCGTGTCACCGATGCGGACGGACACGTGGTATCCTGTCATGGATGATGTGATGCTGGCCGTCCCGCCGTTGGGCATGGCATCGCGCGCATTAATCAGGAGGTTCAGGAACACCTGTTGCAGATAGTTCGCGTTGCCACCCACCGCCGGAAGATCGTCCGCGAGCTGCAGGTCCAAGGTGATCCCGTTCCCCTCGAACTCGTGTTGTACCATCATCACGATATCTTCGAGCGCCTTGTTGATGTTAATGGGCTCTGCCGTCACTTCCTCGGAGACGTTGCGGGCGAAGTTCATCAGGCGCAGGGTGATATCCGACAGGCGCTTCAGCTGCTTGCTGAACATATCAATCCAGTTGGGCAGAGGGCGCCCCGCCTGCACCAGCTCGAGATGCAGCATGAGCACCTGGAGCGGATTCTTGATTTCGTGCGCAACGCCTGCCGCGAGCTCACCGATCGCCGCCAGCTTCGCCGCCTGCACCATCTGTGCCTGTGATGCTTTCAGCTCGTCATTGGCCTTCAACAGCTGCTGGTAGGTTCGCCAGTTCTCGACGCCGACCGCCGCCTGGTTCGCCAGCACTGACAGGAGTTGGATGTCCTGATTCGAGAACTCCTGCTGGGCTTTTTCCGTATGGATCACAAACACGCCGATCCCCTGGCTGCGCAGGATGAGCGGCACGATCACGAAATTGCGCGCACTCGACTTGGACACCATGTGGTCAAGATCCGGGATGATCACAGTCTTCTTTTCCGCGATCACCCAATCCACGATGCCCGCTTCAAGCTGCCGCTGTGCCTCCTCACCCAACCGCGGCGAGCCTTTGGATGAAAGGGGGAGCAGCAGGCTGGAGGTGGACTGAAACAGAAAGATGTTGCAGTCAAGCACGGGCACCACCTGGCGGGCGAGCTCGATCAGCGCGCTGACGATCAATTCGGGTTCGGTTGCCGTGCTGATGATATTCGACAGCCGTTGTGTGGCCACCAGTTCATCGATGGAGCTCCGGATGGCCAGGTTGTTCTGTGTGTACTGCACATTCTCCTGGCGCAGAACATCGATGGTTTTTTCGAGGGCCTTAATATACGTTTCACGGCTCTCGATAAACTGTTCAAATTGCGGCAGGCTTTCTTCCAGCAATTCGTGGCGGCTCTTGCGTTTTGCGACGTGTTCCATACGTTCCCGTTTCTTACCGGACAGTCTCAAATTGGGTGACCTGCTCCAGATCGGCCTTGATCAGATTCCGGTACGATTGCATGTACTGGTCGAGCACCCGGCGGTCTGTCAGCTGCAGATGGTCGAGCGCCTTGGGGTCGAAATCCACACCCTTGTCAAACTCCACCGGCTGTTCACTCATCAGCACGGCAAAGACGTCTGCGCAATGGATAAGGGCCACCAGATCTTTGTTTTTGTCCGCGCGTGACGGCGCGTGGTGGTAGCTGATCGCTTCCACGAGGTGATCCGGGAGATTCCATCGTTCGGCCAGCCATCCTCCCACCTCTGCGTGGGTCACTCCCAGCACGCTTTCTTCCGCTTCGATGGCATTCAGGTCCGTGTCCACCAGGATCTCTGCGATACGCCTGTACTCATTCCGGAAATATCTGTGCAGGACGGAAATGCCCATATCGTGCAACAGGCCGCCCACGAACACTTCGCCGCTGACACGGTATCCAAGGTCCCGCGCCAGGCGGCGAGCCAGGACTCCGCTGGTGATCGAGTGATCCCAGAAGCCCTTTGCATCGAAAACCGAGTCGTTTTTCCTCTGCAGCGAGCTGACAAGCGAAATGCTGATCACGATCTCTTTGAGCGCATCGTATCCGAGCACGATGATGGCGAAGTCGATGGTCGAAATTTTCCTGGGAAAACCATAGAACGGCGAGTTGGCGATCTTCAGCACCTTCGCCGTCAGCGCCTGGTCCGTGGAAATGAGCCGCCCCAGCCTGGAAGCACTGGTCTTAGGGTTGTCCACCAGTTCAACCACTTCCATGGCTACCGTAGGAAGAGCGGGCAACTGGATGATCGATTGTACTCTGTCGCGTATATGATCCGGTGACATCATGTCAAATAGTCTCGTCGTTTCTCATGGTCCCACTTCCACGGCAAGGAGACGGCTCCGGAGCTGCCGCAGCACCGCAGAGTGGATTTGCGACACACGTCCCTCTGTAAGGTTGAGAATTCTGGCAATCTCCGTGAATTTCAGACCTTCATAATAATAGAGTGCGATCACCGTCCGGTCTCTCTCGGAAAGCTGCTCGACCGCCTCACGGAGGGCGGCACGGGTCTCCTCGTCCCCCAGACGCTCCAGCGGACTCAGCGCCCCGGAAGCGACCTGGTCCATCGGCTCGGGGTTCCGGCCTTCCGGTGCGATGTCCGCTTCACGAACCACTGTTGATCTGCTGCCCACCATGTTCCGGAACTCTTCGATCGGCATGGAGAGCTTGCCGGCGATCTCCTCATCGAGGGGCTCACGCCCTTTTTCCTGCATCACCTCATGAGCGGCCTTGCCGACTTTACGGGTCGTCTCGCGCACCGCCCGCGGTACCCAGTCCAGCTTGCGCATCTCGTCCAGGATCGCGCCGCGTATGCGCGGAATCGCGTACGTTTCGAACTTCACCCCTTGAGCCGGGGAGAACCGGTCAATAGCCGACAGCAGTCCCAGGACGCCGAAATGCACGACGTCGTTGTATTCCAGACCATGGCTCCTGCCCTGTTGCTGCAGGTTGAATTTGCTCACAACATACCTCACAAGGTCCATGTACTGGAGCACGAGCGTCCGCTTCAGACCCGCATCGCGCGTCTGAAGAAACCGTCCCCACAGATCCTGTGTCGCTGTCTCCATTACTCAATCTCGCACTGATGCACTTATGACGGCATTGCTGCCTGCGGTGTTTGCGGCTCCACCGGCGGCGGCGCTGGACGATGCTCGGCACCCTGTTTTCCTGCGCTGCCTTTGGGGGCGTGCTTCATCGACGCGAGAACCACGAAGATCACCGCCTGCCCCAGCACGATCGCGACGAAGACGATGAAGGAACGCACCACCATGTCCATCAACGGGATTCCTTGGGTGCCGTAGTACAGAACCGACACGAAGAACCCGAGCAAGCCCACCTCAAACATGACCTTTGTCATAAGGCGACCGATAGTTTGATTGAACCGCGAATGTCGTTGTGCAGCAGCGTACGCGCCACTGTGTGCATGGAAAGAGCCGCCGCGGACCGCGGGTAGCGCCGGACCAGCGGTTCCTGGTTACGGATAGCCTCACAGGCCCGGTCATCCCGCGGAACAAACCCGGTGTAGCCGATGTCCCTCCGCAAAAAGTGACGCACGGCGGCCTGGAGTTTGCCGAACGTTTCTTCTCCCTCGCGCGGTGTCCGCGCACAGTTCACCACCACACTCACCGGCTGCACCATTCCGCCGAGGCTGATGACCTTCACCATCGCATACGCGTCCATGACTGCGGTCGGCTCCGGTCCCGTCACCAGCAACACGGTGTCTGCTTCTTCCGTGTACCGCACGATCTCAGGGGTCAGGCCGGCCGCGGTATCGATCATCACAACATCTGCCGGGTCGTCCATCCCGAGCAACTCCTCCACCAGTGCATGCTGCGCGTCGGCGGCACGCAAAGGATAGTTCACATCGCCGGAGCTCCCCGCCAGCAGTCGCACACCGCTGCCCAGAGACACCAGTGCATCATCGACGTCGCACTCGGCGCGCAACACCTGGGAGAGACGGAAGCGCGGAGTCACCCCCGCCATAATGTCGAGTGCTGCGAGGTTTGCATCGGCATCAAGCAGAACCACCTTCAGACCGAGGTCTGCAAGCACCATTGCGGTGTTGAGTGCGAGAGTGCTCTTCCCCACGCCGCCTTTGCCACTGGTCACCGTGATCACATAGGGCCTGGGTGCACGTGTCGCCTGTGCGTACGCGCCCGCAATCTGCCGCATCCGTGTCGCCTGATCATGCATGGGCCGTCTCTCCCGCATAGACCATGGCGGCAAACTGAGCTGCATCGACTGTCCGTATGTCATCCGGGACCGCCTGGCCTGTGGTCACGTACGAGAGCGGAATGTGATGACGGTGCACCAGGCTGAGAAGCGGACCGTACGTGACGGCCTCATCAAGTTTCGAGAAGAGCAGCCGGTTCGGCTTCACCACCTTGAATTGATCGATGATGTCCTCCGCCGTCCGGAGGTTGGTAGATGCATTCACCACGAGGTGTGTTTCATCCGGATCCGCCGCGGTCACAAACCTGGCCAGATCGGTGAGCTCCTTGCGCGAGCGTTGACTGCGTCCGACCGTATCCATAAAAACAATGTCCTTTGTGCGGAACTTCCGGAGTGCCGAAGGCATTTCGGATGGCTTGTACACCACTTCCATCGGGATGTCGGCGATCCCGGCAAACGTCCTCAACTGCTCGATGGCGCCGATGCGATAGGTGTCCGCCGAGATCAGTCCGACGTCCTGCCCGTTCACCAATTTGTGGATTGCCGCAAGCTTGGCGATTGTCGTAGTCTTGCCGACTCCCGTCGGGCCGACCAGGGCCACCACACGTGATTTCTTCCTGCGCGCCCGTTCAGGGCCCGCGGCGGGTATCAATCCGGCAAGTGCCGCAACGATTTGGCGTTCCAGATATTGCTTGTTGGCCATTTGTTCCTGATTCGACCGGGCAAGCACTGTCTGGATGACATCCACGGCAAGTTGTTCTTCAACTTCATGCTGGACCAGCCTGCTGAATGCTTTCTGCAGGGTATCCGGCAGGGCGGGCATGCGGGAATACTTGAGATGATCGACAATGGTTTTCAATGTGCCCTTGATATCTTCCATGTCGCTGCGCAGTTCCACGAGTTCACCGGGGTCCTGAGCCCGTCGTCCTGGCCGCAGGTCATCTCTTCCGGTGCGTTCGTACCGCGATGCAATCTGCCGGAGGCCTGCGAGCGTGTCCTGTTCCTCCATCTCTTGCACACTGCGGCCGAGGTGTTGCTGGAATGCCGGTCCCGCGGACCGGGTCCGGTACGCATTCTGCTGCCCCGGCACGATCTCGTCGATCGCCGCAGTGATTTCAAACGCGTCCCGTCCGAAAATATTCAACGGCCCGCCGCGTGTGATCTTCCGGCTGCTGACGACGATCGCATCGGATCCCAGCTCCCGTTTCATCACTTCGGTTGCTTCCTTGAGCGTGTGCCCGACAAACTTCTTAATTCTCATTCGCTGCCTCAAGTTTACCTATGAATTCCACCTCGGTGTCCGGCGGCAGTTCCGTAAACGACAGCACCGCAACATCCGGAAACGATGTGTGTATCAATCGATGGAAATACGGCCGCACGGTCGCGGCGCACAGTACGATCGGAGTCACCCCGCGCGTTTTGCACGCATCCCTGTTGGCCGTGAGACTTCGATGGAGCGCCTGGATGGTATCGGGGGACAGACCCAGACTGGGGCTGCTCTCGCGCTGATTCTGAAGGGCGGACGTGATCACCTGCTCCAGCTGCGGATCCATGGCTATCACGTGAATCACCCCGCGCGCATCGCTGTACAGCCGGGCGATCGTCTGAGAAAGCGCGTGGCGCACATATTCGGTCAAGACATCGACATTCTTCGTGACGCGCGAGTAGTCGGCGAGGGACTCAAGAATCGTCACCAGGTCGCGTATCGGAATGCCCTCGCGCAGGAGGTTTTGCAGCACCTTCTGAATCGTCCCCGTCGGCAATAGGTCCGTGCTGAGTTCCTCAACTACTGCGGGATAGTCTTTCTTGAGATTCTCGATGAGCTTCTTCGTTTCCTGCCGCCCCAGGATCTTATCCGCATCTTTGCGCAGCACTTCCTGCAGATGGGTGGCAAGCACTGCCGACGGTTCGACGACCGTGTACCCCATCAATTCCGCGCGTTCCCGGTCGGTGCCCTGGATCCAGAGCGCCGGTAATCCGAATGCCGGCTCACGCACTTCGAGCCCCGGCACCGTTCCGTCTGCCGCTCCGGGATTCATCGCGAGAAAACGGTCCATCACCAGCGTGCCGGTCGAGGCCATATTCCCCCGGATCTTCACCACGTACTGATTGGGTCCGATCTGCAGGTTGTCTCGGACCCTGACCGGCGGGATGACGATGCCGAGATCGATGGCCAGTTGACGCCGCAGGTTTGTGATGCGGGCAAAGAGATCACCTTCCCGTGCCTCATCTACCAGAGATATAAGCCCATACCCGATTTCCAGCTCAACGGGATCCACCTGGAGGTAATCTTCTACTTTTTCCTCTCTCGGTGCCGCTGCAGGAGCCGCCGCAGGCGTTGCCGCGCGTTCACGTTGATCCTTCATCGTGGCATAGCCGGCTCCGCCCGCCACCACTCCCAGCAGGAGGAACGGCAACGTGGGCAGACCGGGCACAATAGCGAACATGATCAGGGCGCCGGACGCAATCAGAAGTGCTTTGGGGCGTCCGAACACCTGCCCCCGGATCTCTATGTCAAATGCATTGCCTGACGCACTGCGTGTGACAATCATTCCGGATGACACTGCCACGATCAGCGCAGGGATCTGCGTCACCAATCCGTCGCCCACCGTAAGCAGGGTGTAGGTTTCGAGCGCATCCGTGATGGTCAGCCCACGCTGTGCGACACCGATCACAAACCCGCCCAGGATATTCACGATATTGATGAGCAGCCCTGCGATGGCATCGCCTTTGACGAATTTGCTTGCGCCGTCCATAGCACCGTAGAATTCCGCCTCGCGCGCGATTTCCCGGCGGCGTTCACGCGCTTCATTTTCGGTAATCATCCCGGCGTTCAGATCCGCGTCGATTGCCATCTGTTTCCCGGGCATGCCATCAAGGGTAAACCGTGCCGCCACTTCCGCGATGCGTCCCGCGCCCTTGACGATCACGATAAACTGGATCAACACCAGAATCAGGAAGATGATAAACCCGACAACGTAGTTCCCCTTTACGACGAATGAACCGAATGCCGAGATGACTTCTCCCGCATAGCCGTCCCCCAATATCAGCCGGGTCGATGCAACGTTGAGCCCGAGACGGAATATCGTGAGGATCAGCAGGAGCCCCGGGAACACTGAAAGTTCCAGCGGATTCGTAAGGTACATTGAGACCATCAGGATCAGAATCGCGACGGCGATGTTGGTGGCCAGGAGCACGTCCAGCAACGCCGGTGGAACCGGAATAATCATCAGCGCGAGGATCAGGATCACGCTGATGGCGAGCACGACGTCGGTGTTCGCGCCGATCATGCGAAGGGCCGGCAGCTGGAAAATGCTGCGGGAACGTGCTGTGGCGGTGGCTTCCATATCCTCAGTTCATTGCGTACGATGACTGCTGTTGATTCTTGAGGCGGTACACATAGGCCAGCAATTGGGCCACCGCCTGGAACAGCTTTTCGGGTATTTCTTCGCCTATGTCGACGGATCGATAGAGTGTTTGGGCGAGCGGCCGGTCTTCGACAACGGGCACCTCATGCGCGAGCGCGATTTCCTTGATTTTCACCGCAAGCAGATCCGCCCCCTTCGCAACCACGCTCGGTGCGTGCATTGTCCCCGCCGTATACCGGAGCGCAACCGCGAGGTGCGTCGGGTTGGTCACCACTACATCGGCCGTGGGAACATCCGCCATCATGCGCCGGTAGGCAATTCGCCGCTGTATGCCGCGCACCCTGCTTTTCACCATCGGGTCGCCTTCGGTCGCCTTCAGTTCCTCCTTGACCTCTTCCTTGCTCATGCGCATTTCACGCTCGTACTCGAACCGTTGGTAGAAGAAATCCAGCAGCGCGAGCACCAGGAAAGCCAGTCCGGTGCGCAGCCCCACGGTGAATGCTGACTGTCCGATGAATCCTAAAAGGCCCGTGATATCGCTCTGCATGAGTGCCGGGCTGCCGATAATCACGTCTTGTATGGACCACCATGCCACGAGCCCGACCAACCCCACTTTGGCGAGGCTCTTGACAAGCTCGATGAGCGACCGCCGTGAGACGAGAATCTTTCTGATGCCTGAGAGCGGGTTGATCTTTTCGAAGTTCGGCCGCATGGCTTCCGGCGAATACACGAATCCCACCTGCACGTAGGCCACAGCGAGACCCACACCCATGATGCCGATAATGAGCGGAGCAAGCAGCGCGCCCACAGTGAACATTCCCTGTGTCGCCATCCCATGGAGATTCGACTGTGAGAGCGTCGTGGTCCCGGCCCGGAGCAGTGAACCCCGCACCACCTCGGCAAGCCCTCCGACCAGTGCCGTGCCACCGAAGGAAATGATCAGGAGTCCGCACAACAGAACGACAGCGGAGTTCAACTCCACGCTCCGGGGGATTTTGCCTTTCCGCCTGGCTTCTTCGCGTTTCTTTTCGCTGGCGGGTTCGGTCTTTTCCTGATAGGATTCGTCCACCATAGTTTAGAGCGCCTGTATCAAGAGCACGAGATCTTCCTCAAATTGCAGCAAAAGCTGTTTGAAGGCATACACCAGAATGGGTGCAGCCGCCACCAGGACCAGGACGCCAACACCGATTTTGATGGGAAAGCTGATAATGAACACGTTGACCTGTGGTGCAACCCGCGCCAGGACCGCGAGGGCGAGGTTCAGCAGAAACGAGGCCACCACCACGGGCGCTGCGCATTTCATGCCGACGACGAACACAAGCCCGCTCGCACGCACGAACTGATCGAGCGTTCCCGCCGTGACCGCCAGTCCGCCGAGCGGAACGGCGTCGTAACTCATCACCAGCGCCTGGAGGATGAATTGCGGGCCGTTGAGCAGCAGGAACACCAGGAGCATGGTGAGGTAGAGAAAACTTCCGATGATGTTGCTGGAACCGGACTCCGGGTCAAATGTCGTTGCCAGGGAAAGCCCCAGGTCAAAGCCGATCAGCTCACCGGCCACCTGTGCCCCTGCAAAAATAAGACCGGAGGCGAAACCGATCGCCAGGCCCGTGACAACCTCTTGGATGGCCAGCACTGCGAGGGGGCCCAACGCCAGATCCACCTGGATCCCGCGTGCGGTCATCAGCGGATACAGCACGATTGCCATGAACACGCCGAGACCGACCTTTGTCTGGACCGGCACTGCCACATGTCCCATCACCGGTGCCAGCACGATCGCCGAGGTGGTGCGGAGGAAGAGAAGCATGAACAGCACTAATTGGACGGCGTAGAGTTCCATGGCTGTCAGTGGCCGATACCCGGTATGTGATTAAAGACATCCAGGGTGAACGTGATCATGATATCCATCATCCACGGCAGCGTGAGCACAGCAACAATTGCGACGATGATGATTTTCGGGACAAAGGTCAGAGTGATTTCCTGAATCGAAGTTGCGGCCTGGAAAACTGCAATGATCAAACCCACGATCAGCGACAGCAACAACATCGGTGCCGACACGAGTAATGTCGTGTAGAAGGCTTCTCTGAACAGGTACACCACGAGTTGTTCTGACATTGGCCGCGCCGGCTAGTGGAAACTCTCAAGTAATGATCGCACCACCAGATGCCAGCCATCCACGAGAATGAACAAGAGGATCTTGAACGGCAGCGAAATGAGCACCGGGGGGAGCATCATCATGCCCATCGAGAGCAGGATGCTGGAGATCACCATATCAATCACCAGGAACGGAATGAACAGCATGAAGCCAATCTGAAAACCGATACGGAGTTCGCTCAGCGCGTACGCGGGAATGAGTGCATGCAGCGGCACATCGTTGCGGCTCTGGGGCTTTTCCCCGTTTGCGAGCTTCACGAAGAGGGAGAGATCCTCTTCGCGCGTCTGCCGCATCATAAACTCACGCATGGGAACGACCCCATTGTCGAAGGCCTCCTGGAGCGACATCTTCTTGGTCAGGTAGGGCTGCAGCGCCTCGTCGTTCACGCGGGTCCACGTCGGCGCCATCACAAAGAACGTGAGAAACAGGGCGAGCCCGATGACGACCTGCGCTGGCGGAATCTGCTGGGTACCGAGCGCCTGCCGCAGGAAATGCAGCACAACAACGATCCGCGTAAATGCCGTTGTCAGAATCAGTATTGCAGGCGCAAGCGACAGAATGGTCATCAGGAAGAGGATCTGCAGGGTTACCGAGACGTCTTCCGGACCGCTGGCTTTGCCCACCTCGACCGAAAGCTTCGGCATCGGCAACGCCTTGTCCTGCGCAACGGCGCTGAAAGCCACCGCTCCCAGGAGAAGAACGAGGAAGAGGGTCCGCTTCATGCGCCGGCCTCCGACTTCTGCCTGTGGCGAATCGTGCGGAGAGTTTCCTGCAAGTAGGAGGAAAAAGGAAGGGGGGGCGCCGGTGTCATCCCTGTCTGAGCCGCCACGGCGCCCTGAAGCTCTTCGTCCGACAATTCGGTCAACGCCTGTATGCCCTGCTCGCTCGTTCCCAGCACAAGCACGCGGCCGGCGACACGGACGACGACGATCGCCTTCTT
>DAINBR010000044.1:0-13307 GCA_036732865.1 Bacteroidota bacterium
GCGAAATTGCTCCTCTGCTTGCGGCTTATGTCAGTGACATGGGGTATACGCACGTGGAGCTTCTTCCGGTCATGGAGCACCCGTTTTATGGTTCCTGGGGCTATCAGACCCAGGGGTATTTTGCACCCTCAAGCCGCTACGGGACTCCGCAGGATTTCATGTTTCTGGTCGACACGTTGCATCAACAGGGGGTCGGGGTAATAATTGACTGGGTGCCTTCGCACTTTCCGGGTGACGAACACGGCCTGGCGTACTTCGACGGAACCCACCTGTTCGAGCATGCGGACCCGCGGCAGGGCTACCATCCGGATTGGGCCAGCTATATTTTCAACTATGGCCGGAATGAAATCCGCGCCTTCCTCATCAGCAGCGCTGTGTACTGGCTGGATCGCTATCATATCGACGGGATCCGCGTTGATGCCGTCGCCTCGATGCTGTATTTGAACTACTCCCGCAAGGTGGGTGAGTGGGTGCCGAATGTGTTCGGCGGAAAAGAGAATCTCGACGCCATTGCGTTCCTCAAGCGATTCAATGAGGTCGTCTACGGACAGTTTCCCGATGTGCAGACATTCGCCGAGGAATCGACGGACTGGCCGATGGTCTCACGACCGGTCTATGTCGGCGGGCTCGGGTTCGGAATGAAGTGGAACATGGGATGGATGCACGACACGCTGGACTATTTTTCCAAGGATCCCGTGTTTCGAAAATTCCACCATAATCAGCTCACATTCAGCATCTGGTATGCGTTTTCGGAAAACTTTGTTCTTTCGATATCCCACGACGAAGTCGTGCACGGCAAAGGGGCGCTGGTCGGGAAAATGCCCGGTGATGAATGGCAGAGGTACGCGAATGTACGGCTGTTGCTCGGTTACATGTTCGGCCATCCGGGGAAGAAATTGCTCTTCATGGGGAACGAATTGGGGCAGTGGCGCGAATGGAGCCATGAGGAGAGCCTGGAGTGGCACGTCCTTGCCTTCCCGTTTCACATCGGGGTGCAACGTTGGGTGCGCGATCTCAATGCACTGCTGCGCGCTGAACCCGGGCTGCATGAAGTGGATTTTTCCATCGACGGCTTCAGCTGGGTCGATTTTCACGACTGGGAAAACAGCGTCATCGTGTTTCTGCGGAAGGATCGATCGAACACCCCCAGAGTCCTGGTCGCATGCAACCTCACGCCGGTCATTCGCCACGGGTACCGGGTGGGTGTTCCCTTCGCCGGGTACTGGCGTGAAGCTCTGAACAGTGACAGCACTGCCTATGGTGGCGCGAATGTCGGGAACGGCGGTGGTCTTCATACGGAGCCGGTACCATCCCACGGGCAAGCGCAGTCGCTCTCCCTTACCCTCCCGCCGCTCGGAGTGGTGTTCCTCATCGCGCCATGATGGGATGGTGATGCATGATGTGTGGATTCTGCATCATCCATCATACCTCATTAATTCGTAGTTCTAGAGGTCACCTCTCTTCAACCCCGCAAGATACTCTCCTATGGCATCCTGGACCATCCGGTACGGACGGGTGGCTCCGGGGAAATTCTGCATGAGCATCGAGAAGGCAACCATCTCGCCGTCGAGGGTCAGCACGTATCCGGATAATGCCGAAACGGCACTGAGTGATCCGGTCTTCGCGCGCAGGTTGCCCGCGGCGAGCGTTCCGCGCATTCGCGATTCGATCGTCCCATCCACCCCGGCGATCGGGAGGGCATGATACAGCAGCGGAAAGCTTTGCGTATCCTTGTAGACCCGTTCCAGGACGCGGACGATGGTGGCGGCGGACGTCAAATTGTAGCGCGAGAGGCCTGATCCGTCAGCGACCGAAATCCGGTTTGTGTCCACACCGCAGGCCGTGAGGAACTCATTGACCAGGCACCTGCCGGCTTCGGCAGAGCCCGGGGTGCCGTATTTTTCCGCGGCGATAGTCTTGAGCACGCATTCCGCAGAGAGGTTGTCGCTCACCTTGTTCAGAAAGGTCATGACGGTGTCGATGCCGTGCTCGAAACGCTGCAACTCGACCATGGTTGTGGTGACGGTGTCGACGGTGACCGGGTCTTCCACGGGCACCCCCCACGTTCTGAGGCGTTCCGCAAATACCGATCCGGCGTACAGCTCGGGCTTCCAAAGACTCAGCTGCCCGGTGCGGGCACGGCCCCCGAGGCGGATCTGTCCCTGCACCGTGATGGTGTTCGAGCGTTCCCTCCATTTGCGGGAGATTGCCATTCTCACCGTCGGCGTATCCGCCACCGTGACAGCGGTGTTTTCAACGGTGACATAGGATGTGGGTGGATCGATCGAGACAATGGGGGCGATTCCGGCTTGCTCCGCCGGGAGAACCCGGACGGTAATGGTATTGTTGTTAAGTGTCACCGGAGAGAGGAACATCCCGTAGGCTTCGGGCTCTTCATCCCACGTCCACCCTGCGCCCCAGGGGAGATCGTCAAAGAACGAAATATCCACCGCCACGCGCCAAGGGGCGGCTGGGGACAGGAGGGGAGCTACAATGTGTGCGAGCGAGTCCAGATCCCCGGTTGACGTCAGCGGATCGCCGTATCCTTTCAGCACCACGAGCCGTCGCGCCGAATCGGCAAAGACGGCGGTGGAAAAACTATATGATGTGCCAAGATTGCTGAGGGCGGTGCATGTCGTCAGGAGTTTCTGGTTGGACGCCGGATTGAACAGCATGTGTTCGTTCAGCGCGTACAGCTGGTCGCCATGTGTGAGGGAGGTAACGCTGATACCGATGTTTGACGGCGGGAAAAGCGAATCAGCGATAAGCGCATCGATCCGGGCTTTGATCCCGGGGATGGTGGAAACGCTCAGGGTTCCGACGGGTGGGGGCAACGGAAGCGGAGTCCGGAACATTTCGCGACCGCCTGTGCATCCCACGATGAGGGCGCTGAGAAAAACGAGAATAATTCTGGCCGGCATTTGGGGTCCTTTTCTATTGGTTCCTCTATTTTGGCGAAGATTCATTGAAAAATCAACAGATTGCACGGTACTGGGATTCTGGTTATATTATTTATTCATTGTCTCGTTCACTTCATTTTGGTGATGACCATGCTGGGCGTTCTCAATAAGTTCTTCGGCAGCAAGCACGAAAAAGATGTCAAAGCGCTTTTTCCTCTCGTTGAGCAAATCAGTGCTCACGGTGAGGCCCTGCAAGCGCTGGGTGATACGGAACTGCAGGCAAAAACGGCAACATTCCGTAAGCAGATTCAGGATGCCGTGAAGGAGACGGAAGACCAGATTGCGGGGCTGCGTCGCGATCTGCAGGCGGATATGGACGGAAATGCCCGGGAGAAACTGCTGGACGACATTGCCGCGCTGGAGAAGGACCGGGACGCGATTACCAACGAGGTACTCGACGAGATTCTGCCCGAGGCCTTCGCCGTGGTGAAGGAAGCCTGCCGACGCATGAAAGATCGGGAATGGACCTTTGACATGCTCGGACGTCCCTCTGTGTGGGACATGGTGCCGTTTGACGTACAGCTCATCGGCGGCATCGTGCAGCACCAGGGTAAGATTTCCGAGATGGCCACGGGTGAGGGAAAGACGCTCGTTGCGACGATGCCGATATATCTGAACGCGCTGACCGGGCGAGGCGTCCATCTTGTCACTGTCAACGACTATCTGGCGAAACGTGACAGCATCTGGATGGGCCAGGTCTACCAGTTTCTCGGTCTGACGGTCGGATGCATTCAGAATACCATGGATTCAGCGCAACGCCGTCGGGAGTATGCCTGTGATATCACCTACGGAACCAACAACGAATTCGGGTTCGACTACCTGCGCGACAATATGGTGGTCGACAAGATTGACCTCGTGCAAAGGGAGCATTACTATGCGATCGTCGACGAAGTGGACTCTGTGCTTATCGACGAAGCCCGAACGCCACTGATCATCAGCGGTCCGACAAAGAGCGAAGATCACAAATTCAATGAAATGAAGCCGCATGTGGAGCGGCTGGTGAATGCTCAGCGTACCTACGTTTCCAAGATCGTCGCGGAGGCTGAAACGCTGCTCGCGGACGGGAAGCAAGAGGAGGCGGGCGTTTTCCTGCTCCGGGCGTCGCGCGGGCTCCCCAAGCACCCCCGGTTGCTGAAGATGTTTGCCGAGCCGTCGAACAAGCGTCTCGTGCAACAGACCGAATCCGAGTACCTCCGCGACCAGTCCCGCCGGATGCATGAAATCGACGATGAGCTCCTCTACGCCATCGACGAGAAGAATCACCAGATTAATCTCACCGACAAAGGGCGATCATACCTCTCCCCGATCGTGGGCGACAGAGATTTCTTTCTCTTGCCGGACCTGGGAACAGAGTTCAGCCTCATCGAGAATGATGCCTCGATCGACAAGGATCAGGCGCGGCAGAAGAAGGATGAGGTGACCCTTCTCTACTCAGAGCGAAGTGACCGTATCCATACGGTCTCCCAGTTGTTGCGGGCATATTCCCTGTACGAAAAGGATGACGAATATGTCGTCAGCGATGACGGCAAAGTGATGATTGTGGATGAATTCACCGGCCGTCTCTTGCCCGGTCGCAGATACTCCGACGGATTGCACCAGGCTATCGAAGCGAAGGAAGGGGTGAAGGTTGAGCGGGATATGCAGACCCTGGCGACCATCACGCTGCAGAACTACTTCCGCCTGTATAAGAAGCTCGCGGGGATGACCGGGACGGCGGAAACCGAGGCCGGCGAATTCTTCGATATCTACAAACTCGACGTGGTAGTCGTTCCGACGAACAGGCCGATGGTCCGGGAAGACATGGAGGACCTGGTCTACAAGACGAAGCGGGAAAAGTACAACGCGGTGATCGAAGAGATCGAGAAGATGCGTGGGTTGAACAGGCCCGTGCTGGTCGGTACGACAAGTGTCGAGGTGTCGGAGACGCTCAGTCGCATGCTGAAGCGTAAGAATGTTCCGCATAACGTGCTGAACGCCAAACACCATCAACGGGAGGCCGAGATCGTGGCGCATGCCGGCTTGCCGGGCATGATCACCATTGCCACCAACATGGCCGGACGCGGTACCGATATCAAACTCGGTCCCGGGGTCCGCGAAGCCGGTGGCTTGCATATCGTCGGAACGGAGCGGCACGAAGCGCGGCGCATCGACCGTCAGTTGCGCGGCCGATCGGGACGCCAGGGCGATCCCGGTTCGTCGCAATTCTTCCTGTCGCTGGAAGACGATCTCATGCGCCTCTTCGGGAGCGATCGTATTGCTTCCGTCATGGAGCGCATGGGGCTGAAAGAGGGTGAGGTGATCCAACACCGCATGATCACCCGGTCGGTGGAACGCGCCCAACGAAAGGTGGAGGAGAACAATTTCGGTATCCGCAAGCGCCTGCTGGAATACGACAACGTGATGAACCAGCAGCGGGAGGTCATCTACACCCGCCGCCGGAAGGCGCTGGTGAGTGACCGCATCAAAGATGACATTATGGACCTGGCCGAAGAATTCGCGCAGAAACTGGTGGAGAAATACTACGGTGAAGGCGAGATCACGGCCTTGCAGGATGAGTTGCGCGCACAGCTGCTGGTGAACCTTGATGTTACGCCGGACCAATGGCAGGATCTGGGTCCCGACGGTCTGCGTGCAAAGATCCTGGCGGAAGCTGCTGAATTTTATAGGCGCAAAGAGGAAAAGCTCGGGCCGGAAATGATGGGGCAGATCGAGAAGATGGTCGTGCTCCAGAACATTGATGAGAAGTGGAAAGACCATCTGAGGGAAATGGATGACCTGAAAGAGGGAATCCACCTCCGGGCATACGGCCAGAAGGATCCCCTGGTGGAATACAAGACAGAGGCCTTCCGGATGTTCATGGAATTGCTGGATCTGGTGAACACCGAGACGGTCACCACGGTCTTCCGGCTCTTCCCCGCGGCGGCGCAGCAGCTGCCCATCCGCGGACCACAACGGCCACCGCAACAGATGCATATCACCCATGATGCCACCGACGGTATGGGGTTCCGGTCGAACCGGGCACCGGACGAGCCGCCCGCCGCCGGCGCGGCGGAGGGTCCGCCGCGTGCCGGCAAACCCCAGCCTATCCACGTCGGCGACAAAATAGGACGCAACGACCCATGTCCCTGCGGGAGCGGCAAGAAGTACAAACAGTGTCACGGCCGATAACGGGCCCCACGACCACGAGGAAAGCCACGGCATGAAAAAAATCGAAGCGATCATCCGTCCGTTCCGCATCGACGACGTCCGCGAAGCCCTTGCCGAAATCGGCGTGAAGGGCATGACCCTCACTGAAGTGAAGGGGTATGGCAGACAAAAGGGCCATACCGAGCTCTACAGAGGATCCGAATACCAGATTGACTTCCTCCCGAAGATCAAGCTGGAAGTCGTCGTGCCAGATCGCATGGAGGACCAGGTGGTTGACGCGATCCTCAAAACGGCGCGAACGGGCCAGGTGGGCGATGGGAAGATCTTCGTGTACGGCGTTGAAGATGCGGTCCGCGTGCGCACCGGTGAAGCGGGGGAAGCCGCACTCTAACAAGAGACCAATGGCCGATGGACAAAGGACGATGGTGAATGGGCAACCGGAGGGAGCCAGCGGAGAATTCAAAAGCGGCTACGTGACGATCATCGGTGAGCCGAACGTCGGCAAATCGACGCTGATGAACTGTCTGCTGAAACAAAAAGTCTCCATTGTCACCGACAAACCTCAGACGACCCGGCACAAAGTGCTGGGAATCCTCTCTGCAGATGGCTTCCAGATTGTGTTTCTCGATACGCCTGGCATCATCACTCCGCGGTACCTGTTGCACGAGGCGATGATGCGCAGCGCAGCGTCGGCGATTGCCGACGCCGACGTGATGCTGTTCATGGTGGACTCGACGGACCCGAAGCTGGGCACGGGCCTGTCGCAGGCCGAGGCGTTCAAGAGGATCGAGGGTTTTCGGAAACCGACGTTCCTCGTCCTGAACAAAATCGATCTTGTCCGGAAAGCACAGCTGCTGCCGATTATCGGGGCGTATGCCAATGCATTCCCCTTCACCGAGGTCTTCCCCATCTCTGCGCTGAGAAGTGAAGGAACAGACACGCTCCTCGGTGCCCTGGTGGCGCTTCTCCCCGTGCATCCCCCATATTATCCCACGGACATTGTCAGCGAGCATTCGGAACGGTTCTTTGTTTCCGAAATCATCCGCGAAAAGATCTTTCTGTCATGCCGCGAGGAGATTCCGTACTCAGCGACAGTGGATATCGTCGAATTCAAAGAACGTGAAGCGGGAAAGTGGTTCGTGAGTGCAGATATCATCGTTGAACGGGACTCCCAGAAAGGGATTGTGATCGGAAAGCAGGGTGCAATGCTCAAGAGGATCGGGCACCTCGCACGGCACGAGATCGAAAAATTCCTGGATCACCCCGTCTTCCTCGAACTGCATGTGAGGGTGCGGGAGAAGTGGAGGGAGAGGGACGAGTGGATCAAGAGGCTGGGGTACGGGGAGTGAACGGCGTGTTCTGTCCGGACGGGTCCTCTGGATCTTCGAGGAGGACCGGAGTGTGAAGAGAATCGCGGCCGGGGGGAACTGTGCTCTCTAAACGCTTCGGCATCTGGCTGGCATTCTTCATCATCTCGACAGTCTGGGGAACGACCTGGTATGCCATTCGTGTCGGATCGGAGACCGTTCCTCCATTTCTTGCTGCAGGCATCCGCTGCTGCGTCGCCGCCGTTGTGCTGTTGGCCTTTCTTCGAATCAGCGGTGGTGTCATTTTGACCTCGCATGTCGCGTGGAAGGTCTACTCCGCACTGGGTATTCTCACGATCGGCATTCCCTTCGCGTTGATTTACTGGGGGCAGCGATATGTCCCCACCGGGTTGAGCAGCATTCTCTTCGCCTTTTTTCCCGTCTGGGTGGCCCTCCTCTCCCACTTCATGCTGAAGAACGAGCCCCTGGACATTTTCAAGGCCGCATCGATTGCACTGGGGTTCATCGGGGTCGTGCTCATCTTCTCCTCGGATCTTTCGATCGCGGACACGCAGGGCATGCTTGGCATGGCGGCGATCCTCCTCAGTACGTTTCTCCAGGCAGTCGCTCTCATCATCATCAAGAAGCACGGAGAGCCCGTGAGCCCCACGGCGATGAATTTCGTGGGCATGGCTATGGGGGGGGTGATGCTCCTGGCGCTGAGTCTGGTGCTTGAGACCGGGCAGCCGGTGATCTGGACGTGGCCGGCGGTGGCCTCTCTCGCCTACCTGACGATTGTGGCTTCCGTAATCACGTTCATGGCATACTACTGGCTGCTCAAGAAAATAGATGCCGTGTACGTTTCACTCTCCTCCTTTGTCAATCCCATCGTCGCGGTCCTAATCGGCGCCCTGGTGTTGCAGGAGCGCCTCGCGTCGATGGTTTTCGTGGGTGCCGCATTCGTGCTGTTCGGTATGCTGGTTGCCAACGGGAAAACGCTCTATGAGAAGTTCATCGCGAGAAGTTGAACCGCTCACACCGGCGCTGAGGGCGTGGTGGCCGGTCGTGTGCCTGGTCCTGGCGGTATCTGTCGGTTCCGCCGGTGAACAACGCCGTTCGGGCAGTACACTTCTCCCCGCCGTCGATGCTCTCCACTACAAGATCGACGTAATACTGGACATGACCGGGGGAGCACTCGAAGGGCGCGTGACCATGACCATGCGACTCAACAGTACGGCGCAACTGATTGTGGTTAATGCGGCCGGGCTTGTTATAAACCAGGCCACAGTGGACGGAGAGACCTGGCCGACATCACTCGACAGCCTTCAGGAGACCCTCACGTTGCACGCCCCTGGCGCCGGTCGTGCCGCAGATGATACGGTGACGGTTGCCATTGATTACCGCCGTCCGGAAGGCGGGAGACCCGGGGGACGATGGGGATACTACTTCTTCCTTGATACCCTCGGCATTCCCTCTAATCTGGGATACACGCTCGCAGAACCATCGGACGCGAGGTTCTGGCTGCCGTGCGTCGATACCCCGGATGACAAGGCAACGGCCGAACTTACCGTGACAGTGCCCGCAGGATATGTTGCCGCAAGCAATGGCAGGCTTGTGGGTGTGACTTCTGCCGGCGGAAACACCACGGTGTGGCACTGGCGCGAGGCACATCCGATTGCCACCTACCTCATCAGCATTACGGCGTCGCGATTCACTATCTCCACTCTCCCGTTCGTGCGCGCTGCCGGCGATACGGTGCCCGTGCAGTACTACGTGTGGCCGGAGGACTCCGCAGAATGCGCTGCATATCTTCCGTCGGTACGCAGTATGATCGGGGGTCTCAGCACCGTGTTCGGGCCGTACCCGTTTGACAAGTACGGGATGACTGCCATCGTGCCGTTTAAGTACCTCGGGATGGAGCACCAGACTATCACCACGTTGAACCGCTATCTCAAGACCGACGAGAAAGTGGTTGTGCATGAGCTGGCACATCAGTGGTGGGGCGATCTGGTGACCTGCGGAACGTGGAGGGATATCTGGCTCAACGAAAGCTTTGCCACGTATGCCGAAGCGCTCTGGCAGGAACAAAAAGGCGGGCGTGACGCCCTCACGCGCTATATGCACGACGAGCTGGAGGGCTTCAACTACGGATCGTGGCGGGGATCCCTGTACGATCCCGAAGGGCAGGGATTCAACCTGTTTGACGATGTGGTGTACAGCAAGGGAGCATGGGTGTTGCATACGCTCCGGGGGGTGGTCGGCGATTCAGTTTTCTTCCGGATACTGAACCGCTACCGCGACCTGTATGCCGGAGGATCCGCGACCACCGGGGATTTGCGGGCGGTTGCCGATACCGTCACGGGCAGGAGCATGCAGTGGTTCTTCGATCAGTGGGTGTACGGGTTGGGATGGCCGATGTACGCCAGCACGTTCAGCTGGTCATTGGATACGCTGACCGTAAGCGTAACGCAGCAGCAGGAGCCGTCATGGCCGACGTTTACCGTCCCGTTGGAAGTGCGGGCAGCGAACAGCCTGCGTGACACCGTGTTCACCATTATGCCCGACGCACGACTATTTGTGATACGGGTCCCCCTTTCATTCTCCCCGACATCGATTGAGTTGGATCCTGAAGGCCTGGTACTGAAACAGAGTCTTGTGTCCACCGGAATACCGGAAGCGCCGGAACAGCCGTCGGAATTCGCGCTGGAACAGAACTACCCAAATCCGTTCAATCCGAGTACGACCATAACATTCCGGGTCCCGGCTGGGAATGATGCGTCCGTGGCCCAAGGCCCGGGGTCCAGCCGGGTGAAACTCACCGTGTATGACATGCTGGGGCGTGAAGTGGCTGTGCTCGTGAACGAAGAGAAACCCGCCGGCAGGTACTCGGTCACTTTCCCCGCCGCCGGCGAAAGCAGTTCCGGGTTGGCAAGCGGTGTGTATTTCGTCCGCCTGCAGGCAGGCGGGAGGGTTGCCGTGAAGTCGATGCTGCTCATCCGGTAGAGGCAATGGCGCGATGGAAGAACGCGTTCAACCGACTATTTCCATCAGGATTAGCGACGAGTTAGTGTCGCTGGCTCAAAAGCTCGAGGCGCTTCCTGCAGGTCCGGGCGTCTACCAGCACAAGGACGCTGAAGGGAACGTACTCTATGTAGGCAAAGCCAAGAGCCTCAGGAACCGTGTGCGGCAGTATTTCCAGAAGTCCCGTTCTGTGGACCGGCGTATTGAGCTGATGCTGCAGCGCGCCACCGACCTGGAAATCATCGTGACGGATTCGGAAGTCGAGGCTCTGATCCTCGAAGCGAACCTCATCAAGAAACTCCGGCCGCGGTACAACGTCAACCTCAAAGACGACAAGAGCTATCCCTACATCGTCATCACCAATGAACCGTTTCCCCGTGTGTTCGTCACGCGGCGCATACGGCGTGACGGTTCCCGCTATTTCGGTCCCTACACGGACGTGAAGAATGTCCGTGCCGCCCTGAAGGCGGTGCGGGATATTTTCATGATTCGCAGCTGCAATTATGCTCTGGATGCCGACTCGATCGCGCGGAAAAAGTACCGGCTCTGCCTCGACTACCACATCAAGAAATGCGAAGGTCCCTGCGAGGGCCTGGTGTCCCGGGAGCGGTATCAGAGCATGATTGACCAGGTTGCCGCAGTCCTGCGAGGCAAGACCGATACCTTGATCGCCCGTCTGCGCGAGGAGATGGAAGGCCTCTCAAATGCGATGAGGTTTGAGGATGCCGCGCTGGTGCGTGACCGCATCAAGGGGCTGCAAGCGTACAGCGAGCGCCAGAAAGTGGCTCTGCTGGATGGTGGGGATCGAGATATCGTTTCTTTTGCCGCGGAAGGCGACGATGCCTGCGGTGTGATCTTTGCGGTCCGGGAAGGCAAGTTGATAGGGCGGCGGCATTATTACATGAACAATGTGGAAAACAGGCCGTCATCCGAAATACTCAGCATCGTCCTGCAGCAACACTATCTTGAAGCGGAGGATCTTCCCGGAGAAATCCTCGTGCCCGAACAGCCGGAAGACAGTGCGGTTGTCCAGCAGTGGTTGACCGACCGGCGGGGTTCGCCCCTGGTGGTCCGGCTCCCAGCAGAAGGGGAGGAGACCACCTTGGTGAATCTCTCGCGGACCAATGCCCGTTTCCTCCTGGATGAACTGAAGATCCAGCGGATGAAGAAGTCTGATTATGTCCCCCATGCCGTGGTGTCACTTCAGAAAGACCTTCACCTCGTCCGGTTGCCGAGACGGATCGAGTGCTTCGATATTTCCAACACGCAGGGGACGGATTCGGTGGCATCCATGGTTGTGTTTGTTGACGGGAAACCGCGGAAGAGCGAATACCGGAAGTTCAAGATCCGGAGTGTGCTCGGATCAGATGATTTCGCGAGCATGCGCGAGGTGATCGAGCGACGGTATACCCGGATGATTGATGAACAGGGAACGCCGCCGGATCTCATCATGGTCGACGGTGGAAAAGGTCAACTCTCCAGCGCAGTCGAGGTGCTCCTTATGCTCGGGCTGTCCGACGTACACATTATCGGTCTGGCAAAACGGTTGGAAGAGGTTTTCCTCCCCGGCAGGAGCGATCCCGAACTCATCGCCAAGACTTCAACGGGACTCCGGTTGCTCCAGCAGGTACGCGATGAGGCACACCGGTTCGCCATTACCTATCACCGCACGTTGCGGGAAAAGCGGACTCTACAAACTGAGCTCGATCTCATAGCCGGCGTCGGCGATAAGAGGGCGAAGGAGCTTTTAGAGGTGTTCGGGTCCGTCCAGGGTGTCCGGTTCGCGACGGCTGAACAGCTTGCAGCTGTGGTTGGCGACAAAGTGGCGGGAAAAATCAAAGAATACTTTGATGTCGGAGACGCGGCGGCCGAATACGACGAAAAAGCAAAAGAATGAACACATGGCCAATATTGGACTTCTTTGCCGGTATTCTCTCTTCCAACCCCCGTATCCAGACAGGCCAATCCACATCCCTGATGGTATGAAAGTTGCTCCCTCCAACAGGGGGTGAAAACGGGTTTGCCGCTGATGAGCCGGCTTCATGGCGTGTGGAGGCATGCAATGCGTGATATGACTCAACGGACGCCGGGGATATGGATGACAGAGCGCCAGTGCATGGAAATGCTGGACGAGATGCACGTGGCCCATGTGTCCAAAGCCGCCGGCGGAAAGATGATGTTGACAGTCATTGGTCCCGATGGCGGCGAGACCCTCTCGGTCACAGAAATCAAAGGAAGGTCATCGATCACACTCACGACACTTGAGGAACGCAAGAAGGGTGTTGAGGAGAACACTTTCGCCGGTATGATGGAAGGTCAACTTCCGACGGGCGCGGACAGATCTCTCAGTGTGAAGTACCTGAAGCGCGATGATCAGCTGACAGCACAGGAGGAAAAGGAGAAGCGGCAGTTGCTGCTGGAGATCGGATCGGAGATGTCCCACCACCGCACGATCGTCGGGGCAATGAACTATCTGCAGATTCACTTCAAGGATTTGGAGCCGAAGCTTGCACGCCGTGAAATGCAGCTGCCGGGGGCCCAGGCGGGACTCACGGGGGGGACAAAGCTCCGCTGGACCAAAGGGATCAAGTCAGCGGCCCTCTATTGCCTGAAGGAATCGAAAAAGGAGTCGAACGCGGGGAAGGATCCTCTGACCATTTGCCGGGAGTTCCTGAAACAGTATGTTATTGACGGAGAGGAAAACTACGAGCCGGAACAACTCCTGAGGAACACGCAACAGATTCTTCAGCTTGAAAGGGCTCGATGAAGCGGCCGAAGCCGCAGCAGGAGCGACTTGCACATCCGCGTCAAAACGCGTATATTCACCTGGAAACAAGGGCGATTAGCTCAGTTGGTTAGAGCGCACGGTTCA
>DAINBR010000045.1:0-13275 GCA_036732865.1 Bacteroidota bacterium
GATGTAATCTACCCCATCCTGAACCGCCATGACGCCGATGAACGCCGCAACATGACTTCTCCCACGTCGCAGGGCGGGGTCTGCCGGCCTGGGATAGAAGAGGCGCGTGTCCGGTCCGTTCCGGACCACGTAGGATTTTCCTTTCAGCCGCGGCAACCGCTCCAGGGCGATGTTCTGGTAGGTAAGGTTCGTGGAGAGGACCGCATCGGACACACGATACGACAGCCCCTGAAACAGACGCTGCAGCCGGTACAGTATGTCTCTTTCCTCGATAGGTTTTTCAAAACGGCTGAGATAGGCTTCCGGAGCCAGATCGTGCTCATCAAAGATGAATCTGATCCGGAACAGCTTCAGGTACAGTGCGAGGGGCCAGAAAATGTCCGGGGGATTCGCCGCATGGACAACATGGATCCGCCCGCGAAACAGCAACGTGTGTACTAGCAGCATGGACTTGAGAAATGCCGTGGCATACTCCCGCACATAGCCCTTGACCGAACCGTCGGCGAATACGTTTCGGTACCGGTAAATGTGTATCCCATCGAGCACGACAGTGCGTTCGTTGTCTTTGCCGAAGATCGGACAGATCACGCTGACCTGTGCCCCCGCATCGCGGAGCGCGAGGGCAATGTTCCACATGCGGCGGTCGAAGGGGACCGCCTCATTCTCAATCAGCAGCACAAGATGCTTACCAGCAAATACCTTCGTAGCGTCCATTGCCAGCCGTCCGGTCTTCTGATATGCGTACGAGGTCATACACGATCTGTCCAGGCTTGATCTTCTCCAGGGCAGCGCGGAATCCTTCACCCTTGTTGGCAATGAGGATGACCTCGGCCTGGTCGAGCACCTCTTCCAGAGAGACCTTCATGAGCGAAGAGATATGCGGGATTTCCTGTTCGATATAGGATTTGTTGGCGCCCACCAGCCGGGAGATGTTGACGTTGGCGTCGTAGATGGAGAGGTTGTACCCCTTTCCGATAAGAGCCTCGACCACGGCGACGATGGGGCTCTCGCGCAAATCGTCAGTGTCCTGCTTGAAGCTCAATCCCAGTATACCGATTCGCTTCCTCTTTGTCTGGCCGACCCAGTCGATCACGCGCTGCACCTGGGCATGGTTGCTGGGGATGAGAGACTGGAGCAACGGGGCGGCAATATCCAACCGGCGTGATTCATAGGTAATCGCCCTCACATCCTTGGGCAGGCACGACCCGCCGAATGCAAAACCCGGCTTCAGATAGTACGGCGATATATTCAGCTTGGTGTCTTCGGTGAAGATGTTCATCACCACGTGGCTGTCGATATCCAGCCTCTTGCAGATGGCACCGACTTCATTCGCAAAGGTGACTTTCACGGCATGAAAGGCATTGCAGGCGTACTTCAGGATCTCCGCCTCGCGCACTTTCACCACATGAAACTGAGCGGGAATACCGCTATACATCTGTCGCAACAGGTCGACAATGGTCTCATCCGTTCCTCCCACCACCGTGAACGGAGGATGCTCGAAATCGAAGACTGAGGTTCCTTCCCGCAGGAATTCCGGGTTGTCCGCGACGCCGAAATCCCGCCCCATCTGTTTCCCCGATTCGCGGGCAATGATGGCGGCGACCTTGTCAACCGTCCCTGGAAGCACCGTACTCCGGATGACGAGGCCATGATAACCGTTTTTCAACCGGAGGGCCTGGCCGACTTGTTCTGCCACACGCAGGACCTGGTCCAGGTTGAGGCTGCCATTCGGACTGCTGGGTGTCCCGACGCAAACCAGACTCAGGTCGGTTTGCTTGACGGCATCCGTCAGGTTTGTGGTCGCACTGAGATTGCCTGCGCTCACCGCCTCCAGAAGCAGCTCGTCGACACCGGGTTCAACAATTGGTGCGATCCCTCTGTTGATCAGCTCCGTCTTGGACGGATTCGTGTCAACGCCGATGATCCGATGGCCATGCTTGGCAAGGCAGACCGCGGACACCGCGCCGACGTAGCCGAGTCCAAATATGCTAATGTTCACGGATGGCATCCTTCAGTAGGAGGTGGGCAAGGGCATGGAACATTGTGGCTGCACCCCAGTGTATCGTCGGGGTGGTGTTTGTGAACCACCCGTTCTTCCAAAGATAGAAAAAGCCTTCGCTGTCCTGCATATTCCGGATCGTCCACCGGGCCACTCGCACGGCGAGGTCGTACAGGTCCGGACGGGCATACGTTGCGCCGAACAACGTGAGTGTGTCGATACCCTGGGAAGAACTCTGGATATCGTACTTGTAGTCCCGGTTCCAATAGTACTTTGGCGCCCCATCCGGTCGGAAGAAGTGTTGCTCGTAGAACGCAAATCCCTTGCGAATGGCCGGATCAAAACGGGTGTCCCCGGTACTGGTTTGATACCCAAGAAGCGCGTCCAGATTGTAGGCGGTGTGCCAGTTGTCAATCCAGTGGTACATGGGGTCCTCCCCGTAGTACCAACTCCCTTCCGGGAGCTGACATCCCACGCTGTACTCGACGGCCTGCCCGGCGAGGGTGAGGAGGTCCTGTTCGCCGGTTTCCCGGTAGACTTCTGCGAGGAGACGGGCACCGAGAAGGTTCGCATTATGAACGGGGAGTTCTGCATCCGTGACATAGCTGAGGCAGAGCCCGCGGGGGGTAGAAACCCGCGGAATGTCGTTCACAACAAATTCTGCGACACGCCGCGCCAGGGCCAGGTAACGCTCATCGTTGAGGATGCGATAGGATGTCATCAAATGATGGCCGATCAATCCGGACCAGACGATGGTGGGTGCCCCCTTGGGAATGTCCGATCCGCGCGAGATATAGTCGAAGGCATTCCCCCAGCACGCGCCGTGATATCCCTTGGAGGTGTGATCCGTAAGCCATTGAAGACAGAGGTCTGCCTTCGTCCGGTATGTCGCCTCGCCCGTAAGTGCGTGCAGCTGGGCATACCCGGCCATGAAGAACCCCATCCCCTTGGTGCTTTGATGCGGTTGGATGCCGAGCAGAGGACGCAAATTGAACGGATTCCTGCGCACGAACTGCTGAAGGACCTGTTGCGGGAACCGTCGTCGGAAGGTCAACGGCCGCAGGTATGACAGCAGCCCGTCAAAAGGGTCATAGGACCGGTAATCGTTCTTCATCAGCCAGGAGTCCAACAACTGGAGAGAGTCCCAGAGATCCTTTCTGGCGGCGCTTACCTCGTACATGGAGCACCTTGCACCAATTGACGGTAGAGTGTTTCGAAGACGCGGAAATTCTGATCCCAGTCGGCCCGGGACCGGACAACAGAAAAATTGTTCTCCCCGTATGCTTTTATCTGTTCGGGATTGCGCGATGCCTGTACGATGGCAGTCGCGAGGGCCCGGGCATCACCGCGCGGCACGACTACGCCATTCCGGCCCGGGACCACCCACTCCAGGATGGACGGCACGTCGGTTACCACGACGCCCAAACGCGCCGCCATGGCCTCGAGCAACGACACGGAAGTTCCGTCGCTGTGGGAGGATGACACGTAAAGATCCGCGGCTTGGAGGTATTTATACAGGAGGTCACGCGAAATCTTCCCGGGAGCGTAGAACGAGGCTGTAAGGTCATGGTCGCGAATGAACCGCATGAATGTCGGGGTCAGGCTTCCACCCCCGACGAACAAAACCCGGACGTCCGGATTTTCCTTCGCGACCGTTGTCATGGCGTTGAGGAAGACGTCGATGCCGTACACGCTCTCATGGTGACGGTTCATCATAATAACGAAGTTCGATTCCCACCCCAACTCCTTCCGCAGGAGCTCGCGCCAGGGTGATCGGAGGCTCGCTATGTTCTCAATATCCACGCCCCGTGGAATGACAGTGATCCTGGCAGATGGATAGCCGTAGCGGCGGATGATCGTGTTCTTGACGGGTTCCGCATCGACTGTCACCCAGTCCGCAGCACGAAACGCCACACGGTTGAACCAGTCCAGTATCCGGAACCGATCGGGATCGAGCAGGATGTCCGATGCATAGGGCGCCACCAGGAGCGGATGGAAGCCCGAGAGGCCCGCCAGGAAGGAATCATTCCAGCTGTTACCGGAATGGATCACGTCTGGTTTGAATTCGCGGATGGTCCGTTTCAGACGCGGCAGGATGTGCACGGACAACGCCCGTTGCAGCTTCCCCGCAATCCGGAGAGGCACGAAATCCACTGTCACCCCGGGAAGCGCCGCAAAAGAATCCTTGAGGCGCCTGTAGTGATACGCGAATATCCTGGTCTCGTACCCTCGCTGTGAGAGGGCGACCAGGAATTTTTCCTCGTGGGCTCCAATGCCGTTACACGGCGATACGAACAGAATCCTCATTGTTCCCTGTCGCGTCAGAAGCGTTCTTCAGAATCGACAACAGATACGGTTTCAGGTTTTGCCCGACAATCCGGTCCCACGTATAGCCTTCTACAGTAGCGCGGATCGCCCGTGAGTCATACCGACGGAGATTCCGGGCAAGTACCAGAAGACCCCGGTAGACGTCCTCGGCGGTGTCGCCGATCAGCACACCCGACTGTTCTGTCATGATCCGTGCATTTTCAGAGGTCGAGGTGGCCAGGACCGCCATCCCCGCAAGCAGGTACTCGAAGAGCTTTGTCGGCGGCTGACAATCGTAGTAGTCCACGAGAGGTACAAACGCGATACCGATGTTGTTCCGTTCGAGGAACGGACCGAGTTCGGGATAGGGAACACGACCGTGATACGTGATGGCATCCGCGCAACCGCAGCCTGCTATGGCCGCACGCAATTCGTCCTCATCGTGAGGACGACCGAAGCCGACAATGTCATAGGCGCACCGGGTGTCCTTCCCGCACTCCCGGAAGAACCTCGCGAATCCCTCGACCGTGCGATCGATGTGGCGGGATTCAAGCGTCCCGACATACAACAACTGCATACTCTCAAAACTCTTTGCTGCGACTTCCGGGACGGTCGCACCAAGGGGAAGCACGTGGGATTTCTTTGCACTGATATGGAGGACCCGGCGAAGGCTGTCTGTGATGATCGTGACGTGCCGGAACATCATCGAATCCAGAAGTATCAACGTATTGAAGACCCGCCGGAGGACATTGCTCCGTCTGACATAGCCGGAACGGATGTCAAGGGCACATGTTGTCCGCGGCGCCAGCAGAGGAACAACTCCCGCACCTGCGAAGTACGACAGGTACACCAGGTCAAAGTTCCCGCTGCGGATTTCGGACAGGAGCCGGAAAATGAAGGCGACGTAGCGGGAGAAGCTGTTTCTCTTACCGGAAAAGTGCTTGACTTCCACCCTCTCCAGTTCGATATCCGGCAGGCCGCTGCTCCATCCAAGGTAGGTAATCGCAAAGCTGTCGCGCAGGTGAAGGACGTGCTGGAATGAATCGGTCAGGTAGCCGAACTGATCCCGCCCGGCCACCAGCATGCGTGGAAGGCGGCGGATCTCAGGCTTCTGCATCAGGCGAAGCCTCCTCGGCCTCCGTCTCGGGCAGATCCTCCGGATCTTCGATCATCCCTCCTTCGCTGGTCCAGACCATGATGAACGAGGTAACCAGTGCGAAAGTCCGGTCCAGCATGGCTTCGTTGTAAAACCAGACAATGAAGATGCTGAATGCCAGAAACCAGTACAGTTTTCGCATGGTGGGGTACAGTGACGCGCGTGTACGCATCCAGGCAAACATCGCGAAACCCAACGTCAGGACCGCAAGGAGTCCCCCCTGGATCCAGGCGCGGAACAGAAGAATCCGTGATCCCGTGACAATGTAGTACAGGGCACGACCGAGGCGTGAGACACCAAGGACATTTCCGCCTCCCACGACCCCGTACCCCATGCCGAGCAGGATGGATCCGACATCGTCACCCATCATCTCGAACATCACGACAAGGCGCTGGAAGCGGGGCATGTCGCCCCCGGTCATGGTCGCGTTGGTCACAAGGTACCGTTCTATGAAATCGAGGTCCAGAATATTGCGTGTGTCTTCGACCGTCTGCGAGTAGAAGGTATTGAACAGATACACCAATGCACCCCCCAGCACCAGGAGCGGCAGTGTTCTCAGGATTCTCCTTCTGGAACCTGCGACCAGCAGGAAGAAAACGGCAAGCAGAACGAACGAGATTTTCGTTTCGTTGATGGCACACGGGACAAGGATGACGAGCAAAAACGGCAGTTTCCGCAAACTGAAGCTCGAACCGTCTTCAAGTGATGCAAATCGCACGGCAAGAAAGAAACAAATGATGAAGAGAAGTTGTGTAATGTATCCGCTTCCCCCTGCGATCCCGTATGTGCCGCCTACGCCGTCGCCTGCACCGAACTTGATGAACTGGAATACGGTCACAGGGATTTGCGCAAGGGCAAACACCACCACAAACTGCGTGAACCGGCGGACCAGAAGAGCCCGGTACTCGGAATGATACAGATCGTAGACCACGATCAAGGAGGCAAAAAAGAAGAGCGAATCACGCAGACCGTTAAGGTGTTCCAGGAGCCCGAACCGTTCCGAGGTGTACAGAAAGGTCAGCATTGAAAAGAAAAGGAACACGAGGAAGGCCCACACACCGTAGAATCGGCGTTGCCGCCAGAAGGTGAGAAATGCCGCGCTTAGCATGAGCGCATCACCCCCGGCCAGTGCCAGCCGGATGTTGCGATCCTGCCCCGGCATGATCATCGTCGCAAGCATGCCGGACACAGAACAAAAGATGAGAATGGCAAAGAAGAACCAGATGCGAAATTTCATAGGAGCGGGGACGTATTGTGGCCCTCAAGATACCTTTCTCTGCGCCACAATGATGTTAGCCCTGTCACACAGATCCATCCGGACGGGTGTGCCAGGTTACGTCCCTTCCCCACCAGTCCGGGGTCTGCCACGGTTTCCGTTTTCGGGGTTCACTGGTAGTATCTGGACGCGATAATCACATTCGCAATCGTTGCCAAGATAAGCGCCGTCGTTGTGGCAATATCAAAAACCTCCCGGAACGTGACTGACGACGCTTCGACAAAAATCGTGTCTCCTGGCTCGAGGCGGCGCGCCTTCTCGTCAAGTTTGTCCAGGTGATCCAGGTTCACATTAAATTCCACCGTCCGAGCGGCGTCCATCCCGCGAACGACGCGGGCGATCTTCACTGATCCCAGGTCCGCCTCCGGCAGCGGTCCGCCGGCATACGAAACAAGCTGCACAATATCGGTAGAAATCGGCACTTCATAGCGGCCGGGATTGCGGACGTGGCCCCAGAGATTGATGGTCATCGTGATCTCGCCGGGCTTTGAGATGTAGTAATAAGCCGCGGAGGAGGCGCCGGACTTGGAGGAGCCGATATTGCTCTCCAGTTGCGCGGACACAAATCCCGGACAGAGCAATACAGCCATGAGTGCCGCGACAAACAGAGTCTGCTTCATGAATGATCTACTCCTCATGCGAGAAATTGTGGAGCATCGCCGACCGCCTCCCTGGAACTCAGGCGGTGGCTTTCTGTTTTTCCTCGTGCACTTTGGTGCTGCCGGCTTCTCCGTCCCCTCCCGGTTTGCCGTAATAATATCCCGACCCGTATTTGCCCCGGGCGCGCCGGAAGGGTACTCCATACGCACGTCGCGGGTCGAAATTGTTCAACACGACTCCTACGACTTTCCCCCCGACACCCTCGAGCAACTCCACTGCCTGTTGAAGGTCCTGCACTCGCGTCGTCCCTGCGGAGACTACCATGACCGTCCCATCCGTCATGGTCGATACAACAGCAGGATCGGTAACCGCCAGGACCGGCGAGGTGTCGAAAAGCACCATCTCATATTTCTTCATCGCCGCCGCTACGAACTCCCGCATCTCATCAGAGCCGAGAACCTCCGCTGGATTGGGAGGGATATCTCCGCTGGGGAGAAGGTCGAGGTTCTCCACGTTGGTATGCTGCACGACACGTTCAAGGATTGCCCCGCCGGTCAGCAACTCTGTCAGTCCTTCCCCCCGCTCAATTCTGAAAAGTGAATGGAGCATCGGCCGCCTCAGATCGGCATCCACCAGCAGCACATTCTTACCGGTTTGTGCGAACGCCACGGCAAGATTGGCCGCGGTCGTGGATTTCCCTTCTCCCTGGGTCGGACTCGTGAGCATGAGTGTGTGCGCGGGGGTTCCCACTTTGGTGAACTGCAGGTTCGTGCGCACCTGCCTGTACGATTCCGCGATCGATGAAAACGGGAAGGAAACTGTTACGAGATGGGCGTCCACCCCCTTGTCGCGTGCCGTGATTTTCTGCCCGCCGAGGCGCGCAACCTCATCATCGATATTCATAATCGGTGAAAGAGGCGTGTGCCCGCGTCGCTTCAAGTCTTCGGGCGTTTGTACCCGTACATCTGAGTATTCCTTCACGAATGCGGCAAGAATACCCACAGCGAGGCCCAGGAGGATCCCGATCATCAGGTTGATAAGGGGTTTCGGACTGGAGGGCCTCCCGGGGATGGAAGCACGCTCCATGATTTCGATGTACCCGATATTGGATTGCTCGGTAATGTTCGTTTCGTTGTACTTCTCCTCCACCATCAAAAACAGTTTTTCGTTGCTCAAACGTTGCCGCTGCAATCGTGCAAGCTGAAGGCTCCTGGCAGGTATCCGGTCGAATTTTCTTTCGTAGTCCGAAATTGCCTCGTTCAGCGCCCGTTTCTTTGCGAGAAGTGACTGAACGTTGATTTCCGTCTCGATGATCCTTTGCTTCACTGACTTCAAATACCCGGCGGCATCATCGACACCCCCTTGCGACGGTGTGAGCGTGCGCAGAAAATCGTCGGTGCGTTTCTGCAACTTCATTCGCAAGGCTGCGATCTGCTGGTCGACTTCCCGGACTTTTTCATTCAGGATATCACGTCCGGCTGAGCTGGGATTCTGCACGACGGTCATGTCGCGCTGGACTTCCAGCCGGGCCAGCTGTTCCTGCATTTGTCTGATATACGTGTCGCTGGCTTCACCGACGGAGCGCGCGACATTGGTCTCCTGTTGAGGGAGCTGCTCCTGGTAGTTCTCCAGGGCATTTTCCATCTCTTTGAGGTTGATATCCGCCGCATCCCGTTGCGCCTCGAGGGACGCCAATTGATCGATCAACGACTTGGCCTCATCGTCCAGCGAGACGATGCCCTGCTGCTCCATGTAGTCCTTCACGGTTCCTTCGGTTTCCTCCAGCGCTTTCCGCTTCTCATTGGCTTGTGATTCGAGAAATTCGCGGAACGACCGTGTCTTGTTGCGGCTCATGAAGATGTTCCGGTCGCGATACGCCTCGGCGTATGTGTTCGCAAGCAGAGCCGATTCTCTCGCGTTTTTGCTTTGCGCTGTGATCTTGATGATGTCGGAATCCCGGACCGGTTCGAAATCCATGGAACCCATCACCCGTCCCGACACCAAATCGACCAGTTCCGTCGAATCCCGGGGTGCTTCCTGCTGCTCAACAACCAGAGCTGGAATGAGAGAGGCCTTCCCTTCATCGAGATACTTGCGACGCATCAACCGCACGGCGACGGAATCCGCCAGCGATCGCGAATTCAGGACCGCAAGTTCATTCTGCACAATGGTCTTGTTCCCTTCCACCGGCGTCTGATCGACGAAAAGTGTCCCCCTCGCCCCCCGGCTGAGCATGACCTGACAAGTCGCCTGGTAAACAGGTTCGCTCAGTTTCGTGTAGATGATGGCTCCGGCAACGACTGCGAGGAAACTAATGACGATAATCCACCTTCCGCGTAACATGATGGCGAGGTACTCCTGAAAAGCCCGCTCGCCGGGAACCCGCAATTCGCCACGATGTGCCTGGTGTGCTTTCATAGGCCGACCTTCAGATCCTCATACTTTGTATTCGACACTAACTAATAATGATGTAAAGAAAATGCTTGAATGTCAATGTTGTAGAATTTACACTCCTACCATGAGATCGTTCATGCAACCAATGTCTTCGCCGCGCATTCCAGCCTGGTATCAACACATTCCATAGCTCTCCGGCTTGGGCATACTTCATGCGCTTATAGGAAGCGGTCCTTTGAACTGTTACGCAATTTATGTAGATTTCGGTGTTGCACCCAAGCAGGAGGCGCTGTGACGATCGTTTTCGTTGTCGCCGGATATCTGGCCGTTGTGGGAATCTTCGTTCGTTTCATACAGTTTGCGCACGGGCGCGACGAGACAATGCACCTGTTTACTGCTCAATGGATTGAGAACGAATCCGGGACTACCGAATAGTCCTCCGCTGCTCTACCCCCCACCCCGACGCTCCCGCGTCAGAAATGTCACAAGGCGAGAATCCGCAATACCCCCGAGCGGATCATGAACATCAATCTGAAATGTCAGGATTTGTGAAGGCACGTTTGCCGCTGCGGTGAAGTAGAAAATGGCGTATCGGGTGGCGTTTACCGGAATGTCGCCGACCGCGATGGAATCATTGAACGTGACCCCGGCCGGCGTCGCGAGCGGGACGACCCTCACAACGACGTTGCGCAGGGCTATTTTGCCGGAGTTGGTCAACACGATGCGGAGCCGTCCTGTTTCCTTGGGATCCAGCGCGTTATTCCCCGAAGGCTCCGAAAACTCCGTGTCGAATGTAACGGCGCGGACCCGGAGACTCGACTGGGTCGAGGCTGAATCCGTTATTGATACACCGATACCTCCCGCAGGGCTCCGGCCGGTGATCTTCTGTTGTGCCGTCGCCATGCCTGCTACCACGAAGGCCAGGCCGCACAGTCCTATCAACATTCTCATGAAGTGCTGATCCTTTCTCATCAACGCGTGGTTCATTAGGGACGACCGGGCGGCGGAGGGAAGTCCGTTGACACCGGCGGGATGACCGGCGTATCGCCTTTCGAACTCGCGATGAGCAGGACAACCACTCCCCCTACAACCGCGGCGCCGCCACCGATCCACCACCAGAGATTGTCGCTCTCCTTCTTCGCTCCCTCAGCCTCGACGACGAAATAGTAGTCCGTGCCGCTTAATCCATCAGGATACTCCTTCGTGAACTCCCAGATGATTCGTCTCCGGCTGCCGGGGAACACAATCGTGCCGACGTCGCCGGTCAGGTTGAGCGGTTGATAGCTGAAGAGTGGTTCGGTTTCACGATAGAGCACCACGCGCACCGCGTGCACCTGGTCCATCGGGGCATTGAGATCATAATAGATGCGGACGATGTCCCCCGCCACCTCGAACCGGACATTGTCAACGCTCGATGCAGTGTCCTGCATGGCGGCACACGCAGCCGGAATCCCCTCCACAAGTATCACCACCGCGAGGAAGAGATGCAGCACTTTCAATCTCAGAAAGACCGCGAACATGGTTTGTCCCTTCCCCTATTTCATGAGCAACATTTTTTGCACCATACTCACTCCAGACTCCGCAGTGAGGCGGGCGAGATACACGCCGGTGGCCACGGGAGCGCCGGCATTGCTGCGCCCATCCCATATCAGCCAGTGCCGACCGGCTTCCACCTGACCGGTGAAGAGAGTCCGAACCTCCTCGCCAAGAATATTGTATACCTTCAGCGTGATCTCCGCCGTGTGTGGAACAGCTACCGGCAGCGTGGTCGACGGATTGAAAGGGTTCGGGAAGTTGTTATCCAGGGCAAACACCTTCGGCACAACGTCACCCAGAACCGCTGCCATCGCCTCAGGGGTTCCCACCGCGACGGTCAACTGTCCGGTCGCAGTCGCCGGTGTATAGAGGTATTCCTGGCTCGCGCGCAGATCGGCATACTTGGCATGGACATGGTCGATGATGGCCACGTCAAGGCCCTCGGGGATCTGACCGATGCCTTCAAACCGGAGAGTCACCGCTTCCTTCGCAGGTGTCTGGACTGCGAAGGGCCAGCGCGCAAGGGATTGTACCGGAGGTCGGAAATCGGTTGCGAAGACGGTGAACAGCGAGTCCAGGTCGGGACGTACAAACATCGTCCCCGCAAGCATCCCCATCGCGCGTGGTTTCCGGTAGTCGTACCGGTCCAACCCTTCGGAGGCATCCTCACGAACTCCGAACATCAGTGCGCGGTCGGTATATTCGCCCGACCGGGCGGCAACCGTTACGGTCCAACCGTCGTGCGCAGAGGAATCGGCCTTCCTCCACACACCCGAGGTGGCGCCGTAGGGGACCCGGATGTACGCAACGTTGTCCGTGTTGAAGAAATAGTAGCCGATGTACGGTTCCAGCGTTGTGCTTTGCTCAAATCCGTTTACACCGCCGTACGACCAGATGGGCGAACGGGCAGACGGATCATTTGCCAGTTGTATGCTTGACCACGGCACGGAATGCAGGAAAGGATTCGTAATCAGATTCCAGCCGCTGTGCAGCGCTATGCGCACCGAGACCGACGTATCGAGTACCGCGGTGGGCACCGATGTATTGACCGTCCAGGGATCCTTCTTGATCAGCCAGTAGGCCTTCCCTGCGGCAAAGGTGAACGCCGAAGTGCCGTCATACTTGATGAAATAGTTGGCAGTTGTCCCGTTGTCGGTGTAGATCAGCCAGTCGGTACCTACCGTGCCCGTGAAGTATGCCCCGGCCAACGACGTCCCGGCTCCCGGAAGTCCGGCAATCTTGTAGTCCGTGACCTTGTATTCTGCCGCGGTCGCGTAGGAGGGGAACTCCCACGAGTTGGACAAGGGGTACACGGCCGGGTACAGCGGCGTGAAGCTCCAGGTCGAAGAGTAGGGAGTCGTCCCGCCGGCATTACGTGCCCGCACCCGCCAGTAGTATGTCACATTGTTCGACAACGGGCCCACCTGACGGGATGTTTCCGTCAAAGATGAATCATCCACAATCGTTGTCAGGAACAGTGAACTGGTCGACAGCTGCAGATGGTAGTTCGTGGCGCCTGCGGCGGCATCCCACTTCAGGACGAGCGATGTTGGCAGGTTCGTCTGGCCATTCGACGGCGCGGACAACGTCGGCGTCGGGGGGGGCGCGAGGTTCACCGAGAAGGTCACCGATGCGGATATGCCGCCTCCTGGCGTCGGATTCGTCACGCTGACATTTCGCGGGCCGAGCGTCGCCGTCGCACCGATCGTGACGTTTACCGTGAGCTGTCGCGCACTGTCGGCCGTGACGGAATTCACCGTGATATCGCCGCCGGATCCGAAGGAAGGCACGGTGGCTGGTATGAAGTTTGTGCCACGCAACACCACGTTCAGTATCTGTGACCTGTTGGCGAACGTCGGCGCAATGCTGGTGAGCGTCGGCGCCGGATTCGTCACGGTGAACGCGGCAGGCAAGCTATCTCTGCCACCACCCGGGGGTGCATTGGTTACATAGATGGTCCGCGCCCCGGTCGCCGCCTTCCCCGTCACCGTAATATTAGCCGTCATT
>DAINBR010000046.1:0-13249 GCA_036732865.1 Bacteroidota bacterium
AAGGAATAGTCGATGCCTGCGCCTGACCCTTCCACCCGCATCTTGAAATAATAGGGAACATTGTAGGGAATAGTCTTGCCGCTATAATCATAGATATTGTCCCAGATGCTCAATGTCTCCCCGGTGGTCTTGAACATGTAGAATCCGCCGCAGCCAAACGGCTTGTATCCGGTCTTGGGTTGCCATCCCGCGATGGGATCATCAGAATGCCCGGACCAACCCAGAAAAAGCCCGACAGCCGGAGAACCGTTAATCGATCCGTAGCCGGCGGGATCGTAGCTATGAATCGTGATCGGGACCGTAACCTCGAAGTCCTTCCACGTCGAATCACCAATGGCAACCAGCCGGTCATAGCCGACATTCAGAATCCTGAGTCCTTCCGCAGACACGTGCCACCTTCCATCAACCACCTGTGCCGTATCAGTGAGGCAGCTGGTGTTTGCCCAACTGACCGTATGCGCGCGCGGCCACACGGTGCCAGAAAGGTACCGTACGATCACTGTGTCATGCGTGTACACTCCGTTGCCATTTCGTGCCGTCACCGCAACAATATTCGAATCAGGCAGGGGCCGCAGCGCGGTGTAGGCGATATCGATATTGAAGTCTCCGGTCCCCGCCAGGCGTCGCGTATCCTGTCCGACGCTCAGCGTCATAATCGGCCCGCCATTCAGTGTGTAATTCAACGCAGCAATGCCATTGGGATCGGAGACATTCCCGAGGATATTCACCCAGCGTTGCGGTACACCGATCTTGCCGAATGTTTGTCGCTTCCCGTACCAGAACGTGAACGTCGTTGCGTTGGTGGATGAGGTGGAGGCGATCGTTTCACCGGGTTCCTGACCTTGCGCGCGATCCGGGGCGAAACCGAGTATTCCGGAGAGCATCCACGAGAACAGAACGATGTGGGTCCAACGAAGAGGGAGAAGTGGTTTGTCTGGACGCTGCTCGTGTTTCATTCTCTTCTTTCTTCATGTAAAATCGTTTCGTGGGCAACGCCGTGCGCTACCGCACAACCCCCGCAACCCGCCGAAACATCGCAAGGGTCCCTTTCGCCGCAGTGAAAGTCTTACTTGCTCTGTAATTCCGTATCTCCGTGAAGTGACGGTCCTTCGCTGCTACGAATTCACCAGGCGACACACCGGTCCTCTGCAGAAATTCCTTAAGGACTTGTGGCTCACTCCGTACCTCTCCCTCCTCAGCACGCCGGAGGGCCTCCGCACGGGACATCTCGCCGATGCGAACCAGAGCCGCATAGGCAGGCGTCACTTCGGAAAAGCCCCACCTCCGGTTCATCAGGTAGTCTTTCAACGGGTTCAGTCGACAATCTCCATGCTCGAGTTCTTCTGACGGCGGTTCCCATCCAATCTCGCGTTCGAGTATCACTTTCATCCCGGCCGTTCCGGGATGGATGTAGTCGAGGACATTGATGTCCACGGGCGACAGGCCAAGGTATCGCCTCAGCGTCTTTCCTACCGGTGGCGCTGTCATATAATTCCGTACATCATCATAGGCAACCCGCCCCCGAATGACATTCAGGTAATACCGTCTGTCGGTGTAGTGAGACATGCTCATGCCATCGAGCCCGGAATCCCTTTCGGAAGACCCTCCCAGGGCAATGAGCCGGATGCCGTTCTGCTGTGCAATACGGTTGGCGGCGGCTCCGATCATCATATTACACGGGGAACAAAACTCCCCGGTCCGGAGAAGAAATGTCTTGTAGAGTTCCAGCAGACGTCGCTCCGGGGGCTTGAATGTCACCAACTCCGCACCCAGGATCTTGACAGCCCGCTGAATATTCATCCGCGCACGCTCAGACTGGAACCCGTTGTCAAAGTTGTAAGCGAGAACAGTGAGACCGAACTCCTTTGCAATGAGGTAGAGGACGAACATACTGTCCTTCCCTCCGCTCACAGGGACGAGCACGTCATACACGCCCCGTCCGCGGAACTTGTGCAGGATCTGTTCCAAGTTCTTCCGCCTGACATCTGCGGACTCCTGGGCACACCGGGTGCGGCGATCCTTGAACGCATGGCAATGGTTGCAGACCTTGTTGTCGTCAAGATAGACATCCGGCAAGCTTGACGGCAGAATGCATGTGGCACAGCGCTCCATACAATTCTCCTTTTACCGCAAGAGAAGCATCGCCCTGGTCCACACCCGGCCGTCCACCGTGAGCCTGTAGAAGTACACCCCCGAAGGCAACGAGGCTTCCGGGGAAAAGGCCAGCGTGTGCACGCCGGCGCTCTGAGGCTCTTTCACCAGGGTCGCAACGGCCTGCCCCAGAGAGTTGAACACTGCCAGCGTCACTCTCCCCGCGGACGGCAGCGCATATTCAATGATGGTGGACGGATTGAATGGATTCGGATAGTTCTGCATAAGACGCACGGCATTCGGCGTTCCGTCGACGTCCTCAATGCGAGTAAGGCTGGTGTTGAAATTCCGTATTTCGCTGTAGGGACCCCAGCCGGCCACATTTCCCGCCCTTGCGCGCCAGAAGTACTGCCCCAGGTCGAGCGAGAGCACGGTCAGGGTATCTGTGAGCGTGGAATCCATGTCGGGAAATGCAAAGAACGGATCTTGCGTCCATTCCACCGCGTAGCGTGTGGCACTGGGAACCAGATTCCAGCGGCAGACAACACTGTCGCGCCGGGCCCAACCGTCGTTTGTCGGGGAGACGAGTTTCACCTGATTCGGCAATCCACCGACTGTTTCGAAACTCCATGGCGGGCAAAATGGAAGCGTGTACGATGGCATGCCCGCGGCGACACGCCAGTAAAATCTCGTGCCGGAGGAAAGGAGGTCCGGGGTCCAGGCCGTGTCGACCGGAGAAGCATCAGCGACAATCGAGCCAGCAAGAAAGAGAGAGTCACGGGCAATCTGAACTCTGTAATGGGTCGCAAGCGGATACGACATCCAGGAGAGACGGGGAGTCCGCAATTGGTATGTGGCCCCATCGGGAGGAGCCAGAAGCGTCACTGGAGTTGACTGGAGTTGTTCAGGTTGACCGACAGCGGCTGCCAGCGTGCCGCCGGCCGAACGGATAAGCGATGCCGTTGGCGCATACGAAGTGCCTTCCACAATCCCGTAGGTAAAATGCTGGGGGGTCGTGTACAAATACATATAATGCGACTGGCGGCCGAAGCCGAACACCGTCATTTTCCCGTCCAGGGGCGGGGCAACGGAAGTCATCGCGTAGTACTGGTCGATGATGTTATCCTGCTCCTCGTGATACAAATACAGGGAACGGTTGACGTTGGGATCGCTGAAGTACACCCACTCTTCCCCGGGGATGTCTTCTTCCCACCGCTCCGAACCCATCGTCTGCCTGCCGTCGCTCCGGACGACGAAATCCACATCGGGCTCCATCAGACCACCCGGCGTGCCTTCATACAGGATCCAGTAGGCGCTGTCTGTCTTGAGCATGGTCAGTTGCGAGTACTCTGGATAGATCTCCCACTGACACTCAAAGTACCCGGAAACCAGGACGGAATGGATTGTAGTTTTCAGAGGGCCCTGGTGCTTGAGAGTGCTGGTGGATGCGGCATCACCGCTCGCCCCGGGGTGGAAGAACCCCCGCGGATAGCACGAATTCGGGATCCCGCGTGCGTCACCGGCGGCTTCGCTGTTATACGTCGGATTGTACCCCACCCAGTCATTCCCATCTTTGTCCAGCCAACTCGAATATCCTCCGCCGATTTTCTGATAGAACATTGTACCGGTGGCATTCGAGATCCTGAAGCATTCCTGGCCTTCATCCCACACGCCGTCGGTGACGGAGACACGCGGAGACACCACCGCGGGGGCCCCTCCCTGACCTGCACAATCGAAGTAGACGTGATACGTGCGGGTGGTCGAAGCCGGCGTGGTGCCATCCAACAGAACCACAAGAGTCCCCGCGGCATTTGTGGAATCATTGTAGTCGGCATCGCGATCGAATTGGAACGCCACCGTATCGACTATGGGATCACCGGCCTGGTTCACCTCGACGACACGGACCTTCGCCGGATCAAGCTTCCCCTGAACCCCCATCTGCCCCATCAACGAAGTGAAGTCGATGTGCGTCTCGGCTGGTCTTCGGATGCGCTCGACATCGCCGGTGGAAAACTGCACCGGTACGCGAAACCGCCAGCTGGGATTCCACCACCCGGCCTCGGCGCGCACCCCCGCAATGATGAGAACCACCAGGAAGAAATGGAAGAACGATGGTGCGGACACGATCCGCCCGGATTCCACCCTTGCGTTCATGGACCTCCTTTTGAGGATCACCAAACATACGCCCGACACTCCCGTCGGCATCAGTTCCCGCGATACACAGAGGCCCTCGCAAGGTGCAAGCCTGCAAGGGCCTACTCGATAATGCGTTCAATGACGGCGGACTACTTCATGAGCACCATTTTGTTCATCAGTGTCACGTTATTTGCCGTCATGCGATACAGATAGATTCCGCTGGCCAGGCCGCTGGCATCAAACCGCACCTGGTGATAGCCCGCACCCCTCACCTCATCCACGAGCAAGGCCACCCGTTCGCCGAGGATGTTGTACACTTCCAGTGTGACATGCGATTCGCGCGGAAGATCGAAGGCAATCTGCGTCGATGGATTGAATGGGTTGGGGTAGTTATTATGAAGCCGGACTTCCTTCGGCAGCTCCGCGACATCGTCCACGCCGGTCCAGGCGACATTGATGCGGCGTACCGTGCTGGAAGCTCCCCAGCCGCCGCTATTGCCCGCACGCACCTTCCAGAAATAGGAGTGATTGTTCACCGCAAGCTTGAAGCCCCTCGCCGTGTCGGTGACCGTACTGTCGAACTGTTTGAATGTAAAGAGCGAATCGAAGCCCACTTCAATCCAGTACTTTGATGCGCCGTTCTGCTTGCGCCAGGTAAAGGTCACGCTGTCGCTGGTAAGATTGTCATCCTGAGCAGGGCTGGCCAGCGTCACCTGCCCGGGGACCGGGACGAGCGTTGTGAATGCCCAGTTGGATGTAAACGGCCCGAACCCTATTGCGGTTTTTGCAGCGACATGCCAGTAGTACTGGGTATTGTATGACAGCCCCGTCACCGCACGCGTCGTGTCCGTTCGCGTTGAATCGTCAACGATCAGGCCTCCGCCAAATGTTGGGTCGATGCCGAGTTGGACATAGTACGCGGTGGCACCTGCAACCGTACGCCACCGCAGCGTCGGGCTGAGCGCCAGACCGGTACTGCTGTCAGCCGGGTACACGGGAGTCGGCAGGAGGACAAAGGTCGTGAAGTTCCACGCAGGAGAGAAGTCTCCGGACATTGCCGCATTCTTCGCCCTTACCCTCCAGAAGTACTTGGTAAACGGAGCGAGACCGCTCATTTGTTTGGTCGTATCGGTGATGGTGGAATCATCAATCACCATTGTGGCGAACGTGGAGTCGGAACTCACCTGCAGGCGGTACGAGGCTGCCGTCCAGGCTCGCCGCCACCGGAGTGTTGTGGTTGGCGGCTGTGACGGGTTGTTGTTCGTTGGAGCCACCAGCGCAGGTGCTGCCGGCTGGGGAGAACCGTAGCTGCTCCCCGCGTACTTCACAATGATTCCGGGACCGGGCCAGTGAAACATCATGCCTGTTCCTTGTGACTCCGAGTAGTACTCCACTGCGTTTTCTCCTACGATCAGAGCTGACGGCGGGAAGTCCACCACAGAAAGGGCATAGAAATGGTCGTCACCGAATAAGGGAAGCGTGTGCGCCCCGACCTTTACCCAGTGTTGCTCCCCCGGAGCAATCAGAACGTCAAGACCGTTAAAGGACGAAAGCCAGAACGTCGCCCCCGTTGCGTCACTCAGATTTGTGCCGGTTGGAATCTCGAAGAAGGACCATTTTTGTTTGCCAACCCGCAGCTCACAATTTTCGGGCATGCCGTACGGCTTGTACAACTTGACAGACTTCCCCGCACGAACGAGAGACAAGTCCTCGGCAAACGGGGCCATGTACATGACCCCATTGTAGTCCCGGATAATTGCGCCCAGGGTAACCCCGCCCAGCACCTGGTCGGGAATCCATTCGGTGTTCCACGTGACCGACCATGGCGCACTGGTCGCGGTCCCGATGTGGTTGTGCAGTTTCATCACCGTTTCGTAGAGTGAACGGTGGTAATTGTAGTGCCAGTCCCTATAGTATCCGTCGCCATCCGTGTCGTACGCTTCATAGTAGCCAAGGAAATCCACGCGTTCAATACCAAACGGACTTGACGCACTCACGGTGATCACGGGATTTTCATCCAGTGCCCCACCGTAGGTTATCGATGTGATCGATCCCGTTGGATGCGCTTTTGTGGAATCGTAGTAGACGCGGAGGACGAGGCCGTTGAATCCCCATTGGCCCCATCCGAAATCGTAGCAGGTCTGTCCTGTGTTCGTTCCTTCGACCGAGACCGACCCCTCACTGAGGTGCGAAAGAGGGACATCCACGACGGCGTTGTATTGGGAAAGATAGCACTCTCCCTGCCCCGGAGTGGTACGCAATTCCGAAATGGGAAGCCAGTCGTTGTTGTTGAACCGTATCGCCTTCCCTGATGTGCCGGCGTGGCCGCCCCAGACATCAATGACCGCTTCGGCGCGGAGTGCATGCTGAAGGTCGGTGACGTTGAAAAACAGGACAGCATTCGGAAGGTAGGTCTGGGCCTCCGGATTGGGTGCGTTGGGATCGGTCACCCGCCACTGGCTGTACCCCATGTTGGCCCGGGTAAATTCTTTGAAAATATCCCCCGCCTGAGGCCCCCTCAACAGCCATTGGGCGTGGGATGTGCCCGTGGTCGCCAACAATAGCATCACGACAGTGACCGGCAACAGTGACTTCTCGAACCATCGTTTCATCGAACCATCCTCCTATGTATGTCCCCCGGGTTCACTCACACCCTGTGGTGTAGACACCGGGGGAGGCCGCCCCGGAAAGGATTCTTCCGGCCAGGCGCCCTCCCCCCGATGATCTTTCTCTTCTTCTTACTTCACGAGAACCATCTTCTTCATCAATGCGGTGTTATCCGTTACCAACCTGTAGAGGTATACACCGCTGGCAAACCGTGCGCCGTCAAAGGCCACTTGATGATATCCCGGTTGCCGTTCGCCATCGACAAGGGTCGCAACCTTCTCACCGAGCAGGTTGTACACTTCCAGTGTCACACGGCCTGCATGCGGGACACCGAATTCAATCTGCGTCGCCGGGTTAAATGGATTTGGATAGTTCTGCGAAAGAACAAATTCCTTCGGGAGTTCACGCTCCGTCGCCACACCGGTGTACGACACATTGTACGCGCGGACTTCGCTGTATGGTCCCCAACCTGACACGTTTCCTGCGCGCACTTTCCAGAAGTACCGCGCATTGTTGGGAATCGACCTGACCACTTTCACGGTATCGGTGATAGTCGAGTCCAGGACACCAAAGGCGAAGAGCGAATCCGGTGCATACTGGAGAGTGTACTTTGATGCCTCCGGCTCACCCTTCCGCCAGACGAAACGAACCGTATCTCGCGTCACCAGGGCGTCCGCCGCAGGAAAAACCAATGTCACCGCGTTCGGAGCCGGGACCACAGTCCGGAAGCTCCAGGTTGTCGAGAATGGGCCCACGCCGGAGACATTCTTCGTTCTGACACGCCAGAAGTACCTGGTGTTTTGCAGGAGGCCCGACAGTGCACGGACCGTGTCCGTAATTGTCGAGTCGTTAACGACCAGCGCAGCAGCAAACGTGGAGTCTGTGCCCAGCTGTACGTGGTAGGATACCGCACTCGCAATCTTGGACCAGCGGAGAGTCTGGCTCACGGGCACGTTTGAGGAATTGTTGGCCGGTGCAACAAGAACCGGCGCGCCTGGTACACCCGGGATCGTTGAGAACTTCCACACCGCGGAGTAAGCCCCGCTTCCCTTGGAGTTCTTTCCTTTGACGCGCCAGTAGTACTTGGTGTCGGTCTGCAGGCCCGTTACGTTCTTCACGGGAACCGTGAGCGCGCTGTCATTCACTACCATTACCGTGAAGAGAGAGTCCTTCGCCACCTGCACGTGATATCCCGTTGCTCCGATTGTCACTGGCCATGTCAGTTGCACGGGAATCGGGAGATAGTTGGAGTTGTCCGCCGGTGTGGACAGTCGCGTCTTTGCCGGGAGCGCTCCCTGGAAGGACTCCGTGAGGGAAGTGAAGTCCGGTGCCGGTGTCCCGGCGTTGCCAGTACTGACACCCACTTTAACCGGAGAAATGAAATCCCAGAAGGTTCCCGCCTGGGTCCAGGACGTCCCGTCGAACGAATAATCCATCGTCCAGAGTGCGCCAAATTGCCGTATGCGCATGAGGAGAGGGGCCATGTTGGCGGGACCGATCACGACGTTGAATCGCGGAACAGGATTCTCGAGACCGAAGAAACTTGCCGCAAAGGCACGTGTGTTGGAGCCATCGTTGAGGAAGTCGAACCGCAAGAGATGTGTCGCATCTTCCTCCAACACCATGCCTTCGAAACGATACGTATCTTCCGTTCCAGAAACACCTGAGTTGTAACGGGTAATGAACTCGCGCACGTCGGAGCTGCCGATATCTTGCATAACGCGCGGCAGGTAATCTCCGTCGGACCAGAGGTCATGAGCAACGCCTGGAGGCACGCTGATTGCCAGCTGATCACTCACCATGGCAATTGTCGCATCCCCGCGGGGATCCACTACGGTCCAGAAGCCGGTGTTCAACGTTGAATCACCGAAGGCATCGGATCTGCTCGAGGCGTCCGTGATGCTCGCTGGAGTCGTCGTGGTGAAGTTACCTGTCGTGGTAACTCTCGCTCCCTGATCGCCTGCCAGCACCCGGTAATTGTAAAGCGTTGCAGGATTGAGGTCTGTCGCCGTCACAAAATGCTCATACTTCAGATCAAGAGAAAAGATGCCCAAGCCGTACGACATCGTCGTTCCGTATTCCAATTTCCCGTCGGTGAGCTTGTCGGTATTCCATGCAACTTGCATGGCGTTGGAGGCAGTGTTCAACAGCCTTACGCCGTGGACATACGGCGGCACTGTGTCCGCAGGGGCGGGTGTGCTGTCATCCGCCGCTTTGATCGAATCAAGATTGTGGAAGTAGTCGACGACCGCCGAAAAGTCGGCGGCCTTCATACCCGCATTTAGTCCGAAGGGTCCAACCTTGGTGACCGTCAGTGACTGGCTGAACACCACGGCGGTATCCCAGGTCGTGCCGGTCAACGAATACAAGAACCGCCAGTTGTTGCCCGTACGCGAGACACGCATCCAGAGAGGTCCTTCTCCGAGAGCGGCCATCTTCTTGTTCACTTTCACGCTCGGAGAGCTTAACCCGCCGATGAACGCGGCCGCATAGGCACGGATGCTGTCGGTCGTGCCCGTGGTGAAGCAGAACTCAAGCTTGCTGGTCGCATTTTCTTCAATGAGCACGCCCTGTGCGGTGTACGCTTCAAATGTTCCTCCCACCAATCCCGAGATGAATTTGACTTCCATATTGAAGTCCGTGTTGGTGGCCGTCTGAAGTATCCTGACGGTGTTGTCTCCATCCGTCCAGAGGTTGTGTTCGGTGCCCGCCGGTGTCTTGATGGAGATCGAGGCATTGGCTGTGCCCGTGTTGGTCAAAGAAACCCCGCCATCACCCCGCGGATTGACCAGAGTCCAGAGGGATCTGTTGAAGCTGTAGGTATTGAAATCCGTGGAAACGAATGTCGTCTTCCCAGCAAAAGCCTCCCCCACTGCGATGAGGGAAACGACTGCCAAGAGGACGAGAACTATATACCAATCATGCGAATGCTTCATCGTAGACTCCTTTTTAATTATAGAATTCGTACACATGCGTAATATTCTCCACCTGTCTTCGCTCTTATCAATCGATCTTTCTCAGAACGCGCGCCGGCACGCCGGCGACTACGGTTTTTGCCGGAACATCTTTCGTGACAACACTACCCGCACCTACGACAGCCTGCTCACCTACCGTAACTCCGCATAAAACCGTGGTGTTAGTGCCGATCGAGGCACCCCGCTTGATGAGTGTCGGTACGACCTTCCAATCAGCTTCGGTCTGCAGAGACCCATCCTCCCTCGTGGACCTTGGATACTTGTCGTTTATGAACATGACCCCATGACCGACGAAAACGTCGTCCTCAATGACGACGCCTTCACAGATGAACGTATGCGTCGAAATTTTGCAATTCTTTCCCACTCGCGCGTTCTTCTGGATCTCAACAAAAGTGCCAATTTTGGTGCCGTCACCGATTTCGCAACCATAAAGGTTCACGAAATCGAAAATTTTTACATCTTTCCCGAGTTTAACAGAAGGGGCGATTTTCTGAAGAGACATGCGCTCTGCTCCGTCATGGATGAGTGCCAACTGTCCTCTGGCGAGGCCTATTGGCCAAAATTGACCATAGTCCCCCCTGAGCGCAAGGACTGTTGCGCAGCCTCCAGAATTCGTACAACTTTCATGCCAGACCACCCATCGGTCGTTGGTCGTTTCCCTGAGAAGATTGCATCCACAAATTCACTGCAGAGTAGACTCAGAGCCTCCCCGAGCTCAATCTTCGGCGCCCACATGTCGCCGGTGCGGTATTGGACGAGGACCTTATAGATGGTCTCCTGTTCCTTGATGTCCACCCCCTTGTCATAGATCTTCACTTTCTCGCTAGGTTCCATGTCATCGTAAACCACCATAAGCTTGCTGCCGCCGATGAGGATTCTGCGTACTTTCACAGGTGACATCCAGTTCACATGGAAGTGCGCCAGCAGTTCACCCTCGTACCGGACGGTAATATATGCGAGATCTTCGGAGTCGTTGAAATGCTTCGCGCCTATCGCAGACACACTAATCGGATCCAAGCCGATGAGATAGTCCATGATCGAGAGGTCGTGCGGAGCAAGATCCCACACCACATTCGTGTCGTGCTGGAATAGACCGAGGTTGACACGTATCGAATCGAAGTACAGGATCTCCCCGAGGCGCCCCTCGGAGATCAATTCCTTGATCTTACGCACCGCGCCCGTGTAGATGAACGTGTGGTCCACCATCAACGCCAACTTCCTCCTGGCTGCCAGATCCACAAGCAGCTTGCACTGTGCGCTGCTTTCCGCCATCGGTTTCTCGAGCAGAAGGTGTTTGCCCGCTTGAAGCGCCTTCATGCCGAGCGGAAAGTGTTGCGACACCGGTGTGGCGATTACAATCGCCTGCACATCGTCGCGATCAAGAAGGTCTTCGTACCGGTCCACTGTTTCAATGGACGGAAACCTCTGCTTTGCGACCTGAAGCCGTTTCTCCGAGGAATCATAGCAAACCACCCCATCAATCGATGGGGTGGAGAGGAAGTTGCGTACCAAATTAGGGCCCCAGTAGCCAAAACCTACGACACCAATGTTCATATGCAGCCGATCCTTATTTTGCCCCCGAACCGAACAACATAACCGGAAGGGTTTTGACCAGCAGGCCGAAATCCAGAAGGATCGATGCATTCTGGATGTAGTACAAATCCAGCACCACCATATCCTGGAACCCCACCACGCTGCGTCCTGCAACCTGCCACATCCCGGTGCAGCCGGGCATCACGCTCAGACGACGTTTGTGCCACTCTTCGTAGTGATCCCATTCGTAGGGAAGACAGGGGCGCGGACCGACCAGGCTCATATCGCCCTTAAGCACGTTGAACAACTGCGGCAGTTCGTCAAGGCTGGACTTCCGCAGGAACCGACCCACCCGCGTGACGCGTGACTCGTTGACGATTTTCAACGTTTGGTTTCCTGCGGGCTTCAACTTCTTCTGAGTTTGTATAAATTGGATATACAGTCTCTCGCGCTCCTTGTCTTGATCACTCCCGACCTGCATGGAGCGGAACTTGTAGAACTTGAACGGCCTGCCATTTTTGCCTATCCGGGTCTGAGAAAAGAATATCGGTCCCCGTGAATCCAGACGGACCGCCAGTGCGATGAGCCCGAACATGGGCGCCAGGAACGCCAACCCGATGGCCGCCACCACCGAATCAAACAGGCGCTTGTAGACTTCCAGAGTCGGACTCGGGTTGAAGTGGGAAATGCCGACCACGGGGAGGTTCCCGTACTTCTCGATGAAGAGCCTTTCCGGAACAACATCGTACAGGGGCGATGAGATCTTGACCACCGCATCAGTCGATGTGGCGACATCCAGAACATTGATCAGCCGGGTATGATCGACATTCTCGAGGCTCACGATAATCTCCTGCACTCCGAACACCTTGACAATGTCGCGCATCTCCGCTACCCTGCCAAGCACCTTCGCGCGGTTGAATACCACCTTCCCGAGTGGCAGGGTGTCGTCCAGGAATCCCACCAGATTCAAACCCAGGTGGTCATTCAAAAACAGGTTGATGGCAAGGTTTTTTCCGTTCTCTCCCGCACCGACAATCAGGGCGTTACGATGGAAGACCTTCCGGCGGGAAAGCCAGAGGAAAACATTCCGGAACACGATGACCCGCCCGCCCACCAGCAACACAGTGGAGACGATGGAGAAGTAGACCATCGCCAGACGGCTGTCCAGGATCCATTCCGTCCTGATGAAGAATGAGAGCAGGGCAAGGCCAAGAATGGTGAGAAAGAGAGCTTTCAGGATGCGCACTGTCTGATCGGCGACAGTGACGAATATGTTGACCCGGTACAGACCCATGTACTGGAACACCAGGGTTGCAACGGCGCCAAACAAACAGAGGAATATCGCCTCCCATTCAAGGGGGGCTCCGATGAACTTGAACTCGCCTGAGAATTCCCGACCCCTGAGTGTAATACCGATGCCCAGCGCAGCAACAATTGTCAGCCAGTCAAGAACCAACAAAATGTAGGTGTATGCGGGGCGTTTTCTTAAGGCGATCATGTTCTTTTTGCTCCCCTCTGAAAGACTCAGGCCAGAAAGGCCCTGTAATTTACGATTTGGACTGTCGAAAATCAACCGAGCGGGTTTCTCAAATTCGGGACATCAAGGTGATACAATGTAGAAAAGACAAGACCGGAGAACCGTGCGCTACGTCACAAGGGCAACCGGGCGTGAATTCCCGCGACACCGAACTCGTTACGTGACAATTGTGAGCAATCATGGTACACAACAACTGTCCGGATATGTGAAATCCAGGGCATTTGCGGAACTCAAGCGCCGCCTCCGGGACTCTTTCCGGGGCGGCGCTTTGCCCACACACTCGCAGAGCCATGCAACGGGTCAGACAAAAAACCCGCGGATCGCGTCAGAAACGTATTCGATCTGCTCTTCGGTCAATTCTGGATACATC
>DAINBR010000047.1:0-13159 GCA_036732865.1 Bacteroidota bacterium
CCGGACAATCATGTGCGATGGCCTGCGCATCTTCCTCTGTGAGTGTGGTCACCGAACCTGCGCCAAAATGCACGCCGCCGGTCTGTTGCGCTCCCGGCAAAATGATCAGGACATTGGTGCCCAGTGCGTTGATTTGCTGCTCAACCGAGAACTGCGCCCCCTGCCCTATCGCAAGCATTGCGATCACCGCGCCGACGCCGATGATGATGCCGAGCATCGTCAGAAATGAGCGCATCTTGTTCCGCCGTAATGCGCGAAAGGCCGAGAGCAGAATATTCATGAGCTTCATTGTTCGTCGTCCTCATCGATGACCGGCATTTCCTTAAGCACCTCGGACGCACGCCGCGGATCGGGTGTAATCCGGTCCGACCGTATCTTCCCGTCCCGGAACACAATTTGGCGTTTGGCAAATCCCGCAATATCAGGTTCATGGGTTACCAGCAGGATGGTTATACCCTTCTGGTTGAGTTGCTGAAATATGTCCATCACCTCAACACTTGTTCTGCTATCCAGATTGCCGGTGGGTTCATCCGCGAGCACGATGCTCGGATCATTCACCAGTGCGCGTGCGATGGCGACGCGTTGTTGTTGCCCGCCCGAGAGCTGGTTGGGGTAGTGACGCACCCGGTCGCTGAGACCGACGGTTTCCAGAGCACGCATGGCCCGCTGGTGCCGGTCCTTCTGCGTTGTACTGGCGTACAGGAGCGGCAGCTCCACGTTTTCGAGCGCGGATGTCCGTGAGAGCAAGTTGAAGCCCTGGAACACGAACCCGATATTCCTGTTCCGGATCTGAGCAAGTTCGTCCCGCGAGAGACTTCCCACATCGATGTCCTCGAGCTTGTACGTCCCCCGCGTCGGTTTGTCCAGACAGCCGAGGATGTTCATGAAGGTCGACTTGCCCGAACCGGATGCTCCCATGATGGCAACGAAATCGCCCCGCGAGATAGTGAGGGTTATGCCACGCAGCGCATGGACCTCAACCTCGCCGAGTTGATAGGTCTTGGCAAGATGCTCGATCCGGATGAGATGCCCGTTGGGCGTCTGCCCGGGAGACTTGCCATCGGGACCGATCATCGGAACCCACCTCCTCCCGGGCGGGGACCGCCACCTTGAGGTGTGAGCGGACTCCTTGCCCGATCTGTCTGATCCTCCGCGTTATAATTGATGCCCAGCACGACCTGATCTCCGGCTTTCAGCACAGGGCTGACCACCTGGGTAGATTTCCCATCGGTAATTCCGGTCCGCACCATTACCGGCTCGAGTTTGCCGGCGGCATTCAACACCCATACCCGTCCGCGCCCGGTCGGTTGTGACGGCACATACGCATTCTTCTGATACTCCGGAAAACGGAGGTCGATGCCGAACTGCGTGTGCGTCGCCGGTTTTGCGGTGATTGCTGCGGGTGCGGATTCTTGCTGCCGCCTCCCCGCGAACGCATCGCCCAGCACCTTGCGCAATTCACCGCGCAGTTCATCGTCACTCAAGGCTCCTTTATGCGCGGCTTGTATGGAATCGCGGAGAGACCGGAAGCGCTCGCGGCGACTCTCGTCCATCCCCGATTCACCTCTGCCGCCCCCCCCCCGGGGATTGCCGGGCGCCGCGTTCGCTTTGGCGGTATCGATGACTTCAACAGGTGGCTGGAAACGGAGCGCCATGTTGGGGATCTTCAGCACATCCTGAGCGCTCGCGACAAGTACCCTGACATTGGCCGTCATTCCCGGCATGAGTTTCAACTGATCGTTGTTCACGGCTATGACGACGGTGTAGTTCACGACGTTTTGCACAGTCACCGGCGCCAGTCTCACCTGTGATACGGTTCCCCGGAATGTCTCGTCAGGATAAGAATCAACGGTGAAGGTCGCTTCCTGGCCGATGCTGATACGTCCGATATCAGATTCGTCGACCGTGGTGAGAACCTGCATCCGGCTCAAGTCATTGGCAATTGTGTAGAGCGTCGGTGAGGAAAAACTTGCAGCCACCGTCTGGCCGATATTCACTGCCCGGTTGATCACGACCCCGCTGATGGGTGCGTAGATCGTGGCATAGGCGAGATTGATCTTTGCGCGGTCGATTGTCGCCTGCGCCGACTTCATGGATGCGGTGTTGGACTGGAACGATGTAAGTGCGACGTCATAGTTCAACTGCGATTCAAGCCCCCGCACGAGCAAGGTTTCCACCCGGGTGAGAATCCGCCGGCTTTCGTCGAATTGAGCCTTCGCCCGGTCGTAATTCGCCTCGGCGTCTTTCACCGCCTGTACAAGAAACGTCGAATCGATCTGCGCGATCACCTGGCCCTTTTTCACTACTGAGTTGAAGTCAGCGTAGAGTTTTGCCACGATGCCCGAGACCTGTGTTCCCACATCCACCGTCGTGACCGGGTTGATCGTCCCCGTCGCTGTTACATACACGGTCAGATCGCCGGTCGTAACGGTTTCGAATCTGAAATCATACTTCTTTGCCCGGTTGCCAACGAATAGATAGTAGGCGACGGCAGCCAAAACGAGGACAATCAGGGATGAGAAAACGACTCTCTTGGTCATGAGGACTTCCTGCGCATGGTGAAAACGGGTGAGGTTCTGCATATCGGGCAAGGGGCCCAACACTGCAAAGACGCGATTTTTCGAGTTCTTTTCAATTCTCCCCGCATCTCTCCTTCTTTAGACCCCGCAGAAAGCGTTTTGTTTAATGCGCGTGTGAGATCACGTCTGCAACAAATGCCGTCATGCGTTTGTGGTGCGTCCCTTCCCAATAGATGCGCCCGCACTGCGGACAAGCGGTGAAACTTCGGCATGTTGCTCCGACCCGGGCCGGGATGCGTTCAATAACCGTCTCTTGTGCAGCGCTTACCAGGAGAACGTTGCAGAGGAGGCAACGTGTAAGGGGTTCGGACGATCCCACGAGGTCAAAGTGTTTCACAACCTCTATGATCTGCTCCCGCGGATTGTCCGCCTTCACGGCATAAGAACGTACAAGCCGCGGGTCCCGCAGGAGTGCACGATCCTTGCTCAGGAGGGCCCGGTGTTCTTCCAGCGAAATACTGATGAGCTGTTCATCGGTCAGTGTCGGCGCGTAGGACGCATCAAAACCGAACATCCGGAGGAAGGATGCAAGCTTCCCCAGATGGACATCCAGCACAAACGCCGGCCTGCGGAGAGGACGTGATCGGAGTCGTTGTACTGGTCCGATGTCGAATGTCTCAAAGATCGGATACATGCTGATCCGATCACCATCAGCAACGCGTGTTTCGAATTGCGCCGCTTCGCCGTTGCGCAGCACGAGGTCTACTTCCGACTGGGGAATCCCCAACATCGTCAGCAGCCCGGCCACGGTGCTACCTTCGGCAACCGGCATCGAAAATGGAGTGAACCGCAGTTGGGGCGCGAGGTAGTCGTTCAGTTCTGCAAAGCACCGGACATTGACCGTTGTGGTCTCACGCGCCGGCGACTCAGAGTCCCTTGACAACGTTCAGGAAGTCCTTGTATTGCAGTGCGGACCAGGTTTCCGTCTTCACCGCCCCCTTCGCCATCGTTATCAAGGAAACCTTCGCAGCGACACGTTCATCGGGGGCTTCGTAGATATCCATGAAGTCAAATGATCCGAGCAGAGCATAGTGATCTATCCATTTGACTTCGGGGCATTTCTTTTTCACTTCGGCGAACCACTTGCGGCCGACCTGCTCACGGTTCTTCGGTGTCCCGAAGCTGCTCGCTGAGAGTTTCGAAAGAAGAATGAAGGTGGCCATGGGGACTCCTGTGGTTGATGAATGGAGATCGCTGCTCAAACCCTCTGCTCCGAATCTAGTGAGCGGGGGTACTAAACGCAAACAGACGGTAAGCGTGCCTGGCAGTCAGACCGGCCTGGCACGGGAGGCTGGCCTGGCACATCGTTTGCTTGATTATCGCATCGTATGGCTGTAACTTAGCCCGGGCGGGATTCATGGCGTCGTCACCCAAAGGAAGTTCGATGATATTTGTGCCTCATCACCGTTTGATAGGCCTCCTCGCCGGTTGCCTGGTACTGAGATCCATGATGCTCGGGGCATTCTTGAGGGATGTCCCAGTGACAGTGACGCAACCTGACGGTTCAGTCCTGCAGTGCTACGCCTCGGGTGATGAATTCCATAACTGGCTGCATGATCGCGATGGGTTCACCATCATACAGGATTCCCAATCGGGCTATTTCATGTATGCGGTCGAGCGGAATGGCAAAATACTTGCTTCAGCGGCCCGCCCCGGCATGGACAATCCCCGGACTGCAGGGCTGCCCATCAACGTCAACCTCTCCGAACGGGAAGTCAACGATCGTCGGGCCGTGTGGGAATCCTATGTGCCTCAAGGGATTGCGCTTGCCCCGCGTACCGGGAGAATCAACAACGTGGTGATTTTCATCCGGTTCAGCGATGATGCGGAGTTTGCCGCCGCTCCTGCCACGTATAGTGACATGTTCAATAGTCCCGGATCAGGTGTCAGTTCTCTGTACAACTTCTTTCGCGAAGTGTCATACGGGGCTCTGGAAGTGTCCTCGACATTCTATCCTGTGTCGGCAGGCCCCACGGTGTTGTCGTACAAGGACACTGACCCCCGCGCATACTACATGCCGTATAGCACCACCAACACTCTCGGCTACGCCGATGCACAGCGCACCACTCGCGAACGGACGTTGCTGGTACGGGCTGTCGGGGCTGTCTCAGCGCAGATCCCCGTCGACCTCGTGATCGATGCCGACTACGACGGGTATGTGGACAATGTCTGCTTCATTGTGAAGGGCTCTCCCACCGCCTGGTCGACACTCCTCTGGCCGCACATGTCGTCAATGGGATCCTCAGGGCCGCTCCTTGCAGGGAAAAAAGTCGCGGGGTACAACCTCCAGATCGAGTCCATGGCACGGGTCGGTGTTTTCTGCCATGAAATGATGCACACTCTTGGCGCTCCGGATACCTACCGGTATGCGTCCCCCGATGCGGTGGCTCCCGTGGGAGGCTGGGATGTCATGGCATCCACGTCTAATCCTCCACAGCATCCTGGAGCGTACATCCGGTTCAGGTACATGACCTGGATTGCAAATCTCCCCCGCATCACCGCTTCGGGCCGGTATGCGTTGAGACCGGTGAGTTCATCGGTGGGGAACTGCTATCGCGTCGATTCACCCAACCCGGGGGAGTTCTTCGTCCTGGAATACCGGAGGAGAACATCAGTGTTCGAGAATTCAATTCCCGGTGAAGGCCTTGTGGTCTACAGGATCGACAGTCTTGCGAGCGGTAATGCCAACGGGCCTCCCGATGGAATCTATGTGTACAGACCGGGAGGGAATCCGGGTCCGGCCGGACCTCAGAACGGTTCTCTGAACCTCGCTGCGTTCAGCAGTACATCAGGTCGCGTGGCTATCAACGATACGACCAATCCGGCGTGCTACCTTACATCCGGAGCTCTTGGAAACCTCGATATCTCAGCTGTTGGCGCTCCCGGCGATAGCATATACTTCACCGTCACTCTCCGCACGGTAACCCCACGGTGGGCCAGGATATCTCCCCCGGTCACCAATGCGTTCAACGCCATCAGCGGTGCCGGTGCCCGAACCTGCTGGATAGCGAGCTCCACTGTCGTCCTGCGTTCGACGGACGGCGGCGCCTCCTGGAGCAATCTCGTGGGCGCACCAAAGTCGACTCTGTACGCGATCTCGGCAATCGACAGCCTGACCTGTTGGACCATCGGATCGGCCATGATCTACAAGACAACGGACGGAGGGAAGAACTGGTCGTCACTCGCTGTGACTCTGCCGTCCGGAGGACGATTGACCGGTTGTGCAATCGTGTCGCCGACGACCGGATGGGTTGTAGGTTCAGGCGGTGTGGTCTATCGGACCACCAATCGAGGTGACAGCTGGACACTCCTTCCGCTCGGGCTCACAACGAAACTCAATGACGTCTTCTTCCTGGACCAGACTCGAGGATGGATTGTCGGTGATGCGGGTACGGTACTGCAAACATCGGACAGCGGACAGACCTGGTCGCATCGATCCGTGACCGACACAACGACTCTCCTTTCCGTTGCATTTGCGGACACGGGCAGTGGCGTGGCGGTGGGGCGGCTCGGCCGAATTTTCCAGACCACCGACGGCGGGACCTCCTGGTCACTCCGGCCTGTGAACACGCGATCCCACCTCAACGGCGTGCAATTCGCGGGTCGTGACTCGGGCTGGGCGGTCGGCGAAAATGGCTCGATCCTGAAAACGCTGGATGGCGGCGAGCATTGGTCAGGTGATCCGAGCGGCACGATGGTGTCGCTCCGCGGACTCACTGTGCTCGACGGCAAAACTACCCTCATTGTCGGCAACAGCGGGACGATTCTCCGGTCGACCTTCTCTCCCACGACAGGTATCGAACCCCAGCCCGGGGCCCTTCCTGTACTGGTCCGACTGGAACAGAATTACCCGAATCCGTTCAATCCGGGAACGAGTATTGCGTTCCGGACAGCGGGCCCGGGGACCAGCCGGGTAAGACTTGGCGTGTACGACCTGCTCGGACGAGAGGTGGCAGTGCTGGTCGATGAACCGAAAAATCCGGGAGAGTATGCGGTCCGGTTCAACGGCAGCCACCTTGCCAGCGGATTATACGTCTACAGACTGGCCGTGGACGACGCGGTGGAAGTCCGAAAGATGCTGCTTCTGAAATGAGTGCCGGGCACGGTGCTGGCCGGGGACGGGAGATATTCGTATATTACATGATCTCCCTCAACCTGCGGACACATGGGTATTAACGAAGAAATCCAGCGCCGGCGTACATTTGCGATTATATCCCACCCTGACGCCGGCAAAACCACCCTCACCGAGAAATTTCTCCTCTATGGCAACGCCGTCCAACTGGCGGGATCTGTAACAGCCCGCAAGAAGCAGCGTGAGACGACGTCAGACTGGATGGAACTCGAACGAAAACGGGGCATTTCCATCAGCTCCACGGTGCTTCAGTTCGAGTATGACGGGTATCGTATCAACCTGCTTGATACGCCGGGACACCAGGATTTTTCTGAGGATACCTACCGGGTGCTCACCGCGGTCGATGCCGTCGTCATGGTGATCGATTCCGCGAAAGGCATTGAGACGCAAACCCGCAAGCTTTTCGAAGTGTGCCGCAGACGGCAGATCCCGATTTTCACATTCATGAACAAGCTTGATCGCCCGACCAAAGATCCCCTGGAGCTTCTTGACGAACTGGAACATGTGCTGGGCATCGGGGCGTTTCCGATGAACTGGCCTCTGGGGACGGGATTCCAATTCCGCGGTGTGTTCGACAGGCTCTCGAAGGAAGTGCATCTCTTCGAATTCGGCGCCGGCGGCGCCTACCGGGTGCCCGTTGAGATCGGCTCGCTGGCGGATCCCGTCATAGCAGAGCGGATGGGTGCAGATGAGCAGAAGAAACTTACGGAAGAAATGGAGATGCTGGATCAGGCAGGGGCAAAGTTCAGTCCCGCCGATGTACTCGCCGGGCGCATCACACCCGTGCTCTTTGGGAGTGCGCGGAACAATTTCGGCGTTCAGCTGCTGCTGGATGGTTTTCTGAAGTATGCCGAATCGCCCCGGCCGCGTACGAGCAACGGTGTCATGATTCCCGTCAACAAGAATGTCTTCTCGGGGTTCATCTTCAAGATCCAGGCAAACATGGATCCACGCCACAGGGACCGGATCGCGTTCCTGCGGGTCTGCTCCGGTGTTTTCTTGCGGGACATGACGGCGGTTCATCCGCGAAGCGGAAAAACCATCAGGCTTTCGAATGCTGCCAAGTTGTTCGGACGCGATCGTGAGACCGTCGATGTAGCGTACGCCGGGGACATCGTCGGGTTCGTGGGCCAGTCGCTCCTGGGGATCGGCGACACACTCACCGAAGATCCGGGCATTGTGTACGACGAAATACCACGGTTTCCTCCTGAGTGTTTTTCGCTGCTGAGCAATCCCAATCCGTCAAAGTTCAAACGGTTCCGGGAGGGGGTTGATCAGCTGCTCCGCGAGGGCGTGGTACAGGGATTCCAAGCCCGGAATTCGTCGACGCAGATCCCGATCCTCGCGGCCGTCGGCCCCCTGCAGTTTGAAGTGTTCCAGTACCGGCTCGAAAGCGAGTATGGGGCGGAAGTGCGGCTCGAACAGACCGAATGGAAGTTCGTCCGCTGGGTGCACCCCTCCGTGGATGTGCAAACACTTACACCGGAAGTGCTGCCCACCGGTGCGATCCTGGCCAACGACGCTCAGGAGCAACCGGTGATTCTCTTTCCGGGGGAGTGGGCGTTGAACCTCTTCGCGCAAAAGAACCCTTCGGTGGTTCTGGGAACGCTGCCATTCGAACAGGCGGGGTGAGTCTCTTGTGTCGTTTCACCGTCGGTGGTACCTCACACAGGTGAGATCAGGATGGACAAGATAGTGGGCCGCTGGGAATGGCGAACGTTCGGAGATACGTTCGGCATCGCCGAGGAGAAATTCACAATGCCTTCCGCGAAGAACCGGGTAAGTTCGGAGGTGTACATCCTCTCAGCCCGCAGCTCAACTAACACGAAAATCCGCGATATGCTCTTGGATATCAAGTCCCTCGTGCAGGTCGATGAGAACAGAGTCGAGCAATGGTATCCGCTGATGAAGACGGGGTTCCCCATTGCGCCGGACAAGGTGCGGGAGACGATCAATGCCTGGAAGATCGATGTCAGGCAATCGGCCATTACCACCTACAGCCACGTGGACTTTCTGAATATTCTGGTCCGGAATCAACCGGAGCTGAAGATGGTTCACGTGTACAAGGAGCGTCATGGCTACACGATCAACAATTGCATCGTGGAGACTGCAAACCTGAAGTTCGAGAAGCACCCGATTCGCACGGTTGCGGTGGAGCATGACGATCCCCGGCTCGTTTGGGATACCGTGTGCAAGCTCGGCCTGGAGAAGTGCGAAAACATCAACTACGTCGAAGCCTTGAAGAGATTCGCTGCGATTTCCTGAATCACATGTCCGGAGGCATCAACGCTATGGCAAAAGAAATTGAGCGCAAGTTTCTTGTCATCGGGGCAGAGTGGAAACACGGGGCTTCCGGCGTATCCTACCGGCAGGGGTATCTCTCCACCGTGAAAGAACGGACTGTTCGTGTGCGCACCGCCGGAAACAAAGGATTTCTGACGATCAAAGGTGTCATGGTGGGCGTGACCAGGAACGAATTTGAATACCCTATTCCTGCAGCAGACGCAAATGCGATGATGGACCAGCTCTGTGAGCGGCCGCTGATCGAGAAAATTCGGTACAAGATCTCTCATGCGGGGCTGATGTGGGAGATCGATGAATTCTTCGGCGAGAACATCGGACTCGTGGTGGCGGAGGTGGAATTACAGGATGAACAACAGGTCATAGACCGGCCGTCGTGGGTCGGTTTAGAGGTTTCCGGGGACCCCCGGTATTTCAACTCAAATCTGACCAAGATGCCCTACGCGCGATGGAAGCCGCTCTGATCAATAAGTCCCCATTCACTGCCCGGTCTGAACGTCGATGCCAAAACCTCGAGAAGAAAAGCCGTTGGAGGTCCGCTGTCCGCACTGCAAGCAAACACGCGAGCCGGACTACAACGAAACGACCGGGCACTACGTGTGCGCGATCTGTTCCGAACCGGTAGATGCACAGGTGTTTATTGAAAAGAAAAAGCGGGGAATGAAGTAGTTGCAGATCTGACGATCGGCCTGCTGGTATCGAGTTCAGCGTCGTGAGGGCCGGGCATTTGCCCGGCCCTCACATTGTGTGTTGAACCCCCTCGCGCTCTGTGTCGAACATCCTCCCGCAGCAGTATTTTCATCTTCCCTCTCGAAAAAAACACACTCCGGCTGTAGTAATCCTGTGAGAATCAATGGATGGGAATCGAGCCACCATTGACGAACTCACTACTCACGTATCCCCAAAGGAGTTGTCATGAACAAACTACTGATCGCTCTCGTCGTCGTGCTCTTGCTCTGTGCAATGGTCACTGCTGATACCTTCGCGAAACCGGCGGCATGTACAAATGCACTCCGGTCATGCGGCAACTGGTGCAGGGAATACTACGGTGACTGGACTCCTCTGGTCGACGCCTGTGGAACCGGCTGCGCTATCGCGTATCTGTTCTGTTGATCCGGGGAGAATGCCATGAGCGGTCTTCGCTGGATGGACGTGTTGCCGGACTCCCTTCTTGTTCTCAGCATGCTCATCATATCCGTCACCACGCCGCCGGCCGCCACCCGAGCGCAGGCCGTTCACCACCTCGTGCCGCATGCGACGATCGGGCTCACCGAAGAGAATCTCATCCTCGGCGCTTTCGGCATTGCTGCCCTCCGCGGTGAACGGCTGGTGGTCGCCGACAAATTGGAATGCAGCATTAAGATGTTCAATGCCCGCCGGCAGCTGATCCGCGCCGCAGGTTCCAGGGGCGAACGCAATGGAGAGTTCCGTGGCCCGGGGCCTGTCGCGGCAACTGACAGTGTGATAGCCGTCGCTGATTTTCAATCTGCACGAATACAGGTCTTCACGCACAAACTCAGACACCTTTTCACATTTCACACCGACAGACCCGTTTTTGCGCTTGCATTCGACGGCACAGGACACCTCTGGATAGGGCAATTGCCCAACGGCCGGGGTGAAACACTCTTCCGGGGCGATATCCGGGGCAACATGTCGACGCGCATAGCTCTCCGGCACGCTTCCGGGGACATATTCGACAATATCTTCGCATTGGCGATCACCGGCACCGGAGAGGTGGTCGTGGCATACATGACACGCAATATCGTGGAGATACGGGATACCGCCGGCCATTTCGTCCGGGAGTTCTCAGTTCCCGGAATTCGTCCGGAGGCTGGACGCAAGGACCTCTCGACCGGCTTGCTCACAACCAGCGTGTCGGTTCCCGAGGACAATATCTTCTTGAGCGTCACCGCCGGCGGGGACGGCACGATCTTCCTGCTCGCTGATGCCTACACCGAGAACCCCCGCAAAGATGTCTACGTCGTCGACCCGCACGGGCAGGTCGTGTCCCGATTGAAGCTTCAGGAGGCATCCTCCGGCATCTGCTGTGACGGCCGTGAACGATTGTTCAGTATCGAAAGTGCCCGCATGCTCATCCGTGTCTACCAGTTGCGGAGACAATCATGATTCTTCGAGCACTGTCATTCTTCCTCGGTGCGGTCTTCCTTATTGCCGGCGTTGGGAAGCTCCTCATGATGGAAACGTTCGCGACAACGGTGGCCGGCATACTAGCGGCCACGCATACAGCTGGCCTCGTGGCGGCGACGGCTATTGTGGCGATGGAGATCGCCGGGGGGCTGGCGCTGCTCGCGGATTACAGGACGAGGATGGTTTCACTGCTCTTCTGTGTCATGGTAGGTGCCTTCATCTGGATGCTCTCCGCAGCGATTCTTAACGCGGAGCAGATCAACTGCAACTGCTTCGGTCTCACCGGGATAGCGCTGAGTAACACCCAGGAATTGCTCCTTGATCTTCTGTTGTTCAACGCTTTCGTCGTCCTGGCCGCCGGCGCTTCCCGTCGCGATGCAATGTCATCCGGCGGAGATGGGAGTACTGGACCAGTGGAGGGGTTTGCCGCTGGAGGCACGCTTCTACTGCTGGAAGTTCTGCTGGTTTTGTCGGTCCTGAGTGGGGGAACAGACCGGGGCGGATCGACTTTCGATGCAGCGATAGACTTTGCCGAACACGCAGACGCCCGATTTGCTGCCCGTGGCAACGGTAACCGCGCCCTGCTGCTCATGAACTACGCCGACCTGAACTGCGCTCTTTGCCTGGACGATTTTACCGTGTTGTTGGATTCCCTCGAATCATTATTCGGCGAAAACTCAGATCGGGTCCTCCTCATCTTCAAAGAAGACCAATTTATCAGGTCCGATTCCTCGCGGCATATGCGGCGGTGGATTGCCGCCAACGGAATCGCGTTCCCTGTGTTTGTTGCGCCTGATTCTGTGTTCGACAGGGCCAGTTTTGATAAGAGTACGGCTCTCGTTATCGACCGGCGAAACGTTGTACTGCTGGCGGAACGGTTCCCATTGGGCATCACAAAGCGGACAGTTGCGTTGCACCTCCTGAGTTTTTCGAGCGGTCAAAGCCAGGTGCTCTCGCAGTTGAATTCCGCAGGTCCGATCCGGACCTATGGTTCGACTAGCTGGAATTCAGGGACCTTGCCCGTATCCAGGATGCGGACCGTGACACTCTTCCCTTTCTGGGGGATCATGACGGTGTACGTCGTGGCGTCGCGCTGGATGTTCACATTGCCGGGGGCAGCGCCGGTTGTCGGAAGAAGGGCCGTGACCAGGCACACCTCCTTGCCGGGCTGCACCGTGCTCACGTCCGCGTACGGGTGTCGGCGGGAAACTTCAACTGGGATGTCCGGGAATGCCGATGTGAAGCCCGTGCCTGCCGACGATGCGGCAAACCCGAACAAGCTCGCCGCAGGCCTCCGAACGATGAATCCGTTTTCGTTCGCCTCAATAGATCCCTTCGCGTCAGAATTGTACGTGTAGAAGCGGGCCTGCACCGTCGACGGCGTGGAATGCTTGATCACCTTGTCCACGATGATAACGGCGGGAATTTGGGTGAGCGTGATAACCGTGCGGGTTATTGAGGCGACATCCGGCTGAACAAGCCTGTAGGCCGGTGTTGCGTCGCTCGTCCAGTACAGACATCCGTCCCGTTCGCTCGAACGGGTGATCGACGCCGACGCGAGAGACGCGTTGGTACCGTCATGTCCATCAACATATTGGTGCCCCTGTCCGTCGATGAGGACGGCACTGTGCCCGGCGGTGAGCCGCATTTTCCATGACGGGTCTCGGAATCCATAGGGTGGACGCATGGGATCGACAATCAGGCGTTCACCAAAGCATTTTACCATCAGACCGTTCCGGTCTGCGTGCTCATGATTGAACGGCGGGCCGCTCCGCATCGCGACCACAAGATCGTCGGCCGAATACCCGGTGCGCCCCACAACCCAATCCAGGTCCGAGTGCCAGAGATGAGTCGATTTCGGGGGAGGGATTGCGCGAACGGTGGTATCATAATAGAGAACGGACCACATATCGCGCGACATCGCCATGTTTTCGCCGAACCAGCGGCCAAGGCCGTTGCGTGTCTGCCGGGAAATCCAGAAGGGGACGGAGGCATGCGC
>DAINBR010000048.1:0-13070 GCA_036732865.1 Bacteroidota bacterium
CCCAGTGAATGAACAGCCCGAACTTCGCCTCCCGGAACCAGGTCATTTTCTCACCCTGCGACCGGGGTGCCGGAAGAGCGCTGGATCCCTGAGCTTTTGCGGCATACGAAACGGCGAGGGAAGCGAGCAACGCGAGGCCGAAAAAGCTTATCACGCGGAAGAAAGATGTTCTCATGGTACACCTGGCATGGTTATTTGTCAATCATCGAAAAGTAAATCGATATACTTTTCCTTTGGACATCTTCAGCAGGATCAATCCGTTGGACATGGCGGGAACGGGGATCTTCTTTCCGTTTTCAAGGAGACTCACAAGGCGCTGGCCCCGGGGCGGCCTCAGTCTGTGCTCACCGCCCACATCGGGTCGCAGAACAGCGACGGTGGGCCGGCCTGATGCCCATGAGATGTCAACCTCCAGGGCACCGCGGGCGCGAAGTCCTTTGATGCTCCCAGTGCCCCAGGCCGAAGGAAGAGCCGGGAGGATCGTGATTTCGCCGGCGTGACTTTGCAGCAGCATTTCCGCGACGCCGGCAGTACCCCCGAAGTTGCCGTCGATCTGGAAGGGCGGGTGATTGTCGAAGAGATTGGGGAGTGTTGATTTCGCTAGGAGTGCAACGAAGTTCTGGTGGGCGAGATTCCCCTCTTCAAGCCGGGCCCAGAAATTCATTATCCATGCCCGGCTCCAACCGGTATGCCCGCTTCCGGCTTGCAGTCGCCTCTCTAGTGAAATGCGCGCTGCGCGCGCAAGCCCGGGGGTTCCATGAAGCGTGATCTGATCCCCGGGATGGAGTGCAAAGAGGTGTGAGATGTGACGATGCCCAGGATCCGGCTCGTCATAGTCTTCGAGCCATTCCTGGAGTTGGCCGTGTTTCCCCACTCGGGGGGGAACCAGTCGATCTCGTCGGGCCGTCAGTTTTTCACGGAATTCTGCATCGCGGTCGAGAATGAGGCTTGCATCGATGACACGGCTGAACAGCGCATGAGCGATCTGCGTGTCCATCGATGGCCCCATGCACAGTTTAGCCGTAGAGCCGTCCGGTGCGCGGTACCGGTTTTCCGGTGAAATAGATGGCCCGGTGACCAGGTATCCTTTGTGTTCAACCATGTAGTCAAGAAGGAACTCCGCCGCCTCTTTCATGATGGGATAGGCACGACGTCCAAGGAAATCACGATCATGCGTGAAATCGTAGTGATCCCACAGGTGGAGGCTGAGCCACGCCCCGCCCATCGGCCAGATGCCGGCGTGCACTCCGTCGATCGGGACAGCGTGTCCCCACAGGTCTGTGTTGTGATGAATTACAAAACCCCGCGCTCCATACAGATTTTTCGCAACCCTGCGCCCATCGTCCAGTGCACGTTCAAGCAAATCAAAAAGGGGTCCATGAAGTTCGGAAAGATTGCAGACCTCGGCAGGCCAGTAGTTCATTTCAGTGTTGATGTTGACCGTGAACTTGCTGTCCCATGACGGTTCGAGCTGATCATTCCAGATTCCTTGGAGGTTGGCAGGCAGTGTGCCCGGCCGGCTCGAGGATATCAGAAGATACCGCCCGTATTGGAAATAGAGCTCCTCCAACCCGAGGTCTCTCTGCCCGTTCTGAAGCCGCTTCAGTCTTTCGTCCGTCGGAAGCCTCGAAGGTGTATGAGCGAGGTTGAACGTGACCCGGCGGAACAGGCTACTGCAGTCGGCAACATGTGCCGAGAGAAGCTGAGCGTACGGCTTTGATTCCACCCGTATCAAATATCCTTCGCTCTGCTCAAGAGGATCCCTGCTCCGAAAACTCGTCCCGGCTGCGAAGAGGATGGTGGCCGCGTTTGCACCTTCCAGGGCCACTGCATTATCTCCATACGACAGCCGCCCCCCATCGGGGACAACCATGAGACTCCCGTAAAACCTTACCCCGGCTTCGCGTTCGCCCGAATGACGGTCTCCTCTGGCAATGGCTGCGCCTTCGATTCCAAGCCGGCCCGGACCAAGGACTTGGGTTTCGGCGTCCTGCTCCCGTTTGAGTGTGGCTGAAAAGCTGATCCGTCCGGGATGGCTTGACGTGAGCCGGATGACGACCACCTGATCAACCGCCGATGAGAATATCTCGCGGAAATACCGGACATTCCCCACACGGTACGTCACCCGCACGACTGCGGAATCAAGACAAAGTTCTCGTCGGTACCCTGTCACGCGATCATGTCCCGGGAAATTCAACAGCAAGTCCGCCAGAGGCTGGTAGGGTGGCAATCTCTTCGGGACCGCAATGATCGTCCGCTGTGCCAGGGATTCCGCGTCGACAGGTCGTCCGGCGAAAAGCAAGCGGCGAACCTCCGCGATGTTCTGTGCTCCCTCCGGATTGAGACGATCGCGCTTCTCGCCCGCCCACACTGTCTCTTCGTTGAGCTGTATGCGTTCTGTCGGAACCCCTCCGAAGACCATCCCCCCCAGGCGCCCGTTGCCGATGGGGAGGGCCTCGTTCCACGTCGAGGCAGGCTGTTGATACCATAGAACGGAACGCGACGAACCGGCCCGGACCACCTCCCCGGAATAGGCAAACAGCAGGCAGCAGATCGCCGCAAGCCGCGGGGAACACAAGCTCATCTGAATCGACATCATTTTCCTTTCAGTCGCGATAGCCCTGATTTCTCCATGATGGCCGTGGCCCACAAGAAACCAGCAACCGCCTCCTTCGCATTGACGATTCTGGGGACGTTGATGTACGTCTCGTAATCTTTCTTTATCGTGATTCCATCACCGGCACCGTGGATGTCCATGAGCCCTTGGTCGTTGATTCGGGCAAACTCGACAAGACTTCGGTAGGCTCTCTCGACGACCGGACCAAACACGGTCAGGTCGAGGAGACCTAATTCGATCCCGCGTTGAATCGAGTAGACAAACATCGCCGTCCCCGAAGGGTCGATCCAATTGCCGGGCCGGTCGCCCCGATCAACGATCATGAACCATCCGCCGCTTATCGGGTCCTGTGTCCCCGCCAAACCTGCCGTCAGACCGCGATAGATGTCTTCCACTGCCGAACGCTGGGGATGTCCTTGCGGAATCTGAGCCAGTGCCTCGACGATCACCAGTGCATACCACCCCAGACCTTCGCTCCACACCTCCGGCGAGAGACCGCTCGTCGGATCAGCCCATGTTGTCTTCTCGGGTGCCTCGGTCCATGCATGGTAGTACAGCCCGGTGCTGCCCTTCCTGCAGTGCTTCGCGAAGACGGAGATTTGGCGTGCAGCCTCATCGTAGCTGTACTCTGCATCGCCTATGGAATTCCCGTAACGCAGCAGAAACATTTGTCCCATAAAAATACCGTCGACCCACATGTTCGGCGACTTGTTGCCGTGCCAGAACTGCCCGTCGCTTCGCGGATAGGAGTCGAACACCTTTCGAAACTGATTTGCCGCGATCCGGTAGCGCTTATCATGAGTGTACTCATAGAGGGCTACGATAGTAGTCCCGGTCATGAGATTGTCCAGATTGGTCAGGCTGTCTCCTGTGAAATTTCCCTCCGAGTCGACAAAATGATCGACATAGCCTTTCATGTAGTCGAGGTACTTCTTGTCACCGGTAGCGTGATACAGCATTTCAAAGCCTTGAAACATGTAGCCCTGAACATAGGTCCAGTCTTTCCAGTAGGCCTGTCGGTAGTCGGGATACCTTTCCATGATGGTCTCGGCGGTTGCCCTTGACCAGGATGTGGGCGGCTTGCCGGGCGTATAGTCCAGGTGAGCACCCGGCACGCCCGGAGAAGTGCGCCTGCGCGGTTTCACGGACACCACAGTCTTCGTCGTTTCTGGTACAGCGGACGACGGACTCGACAGTGCCGTTCCGATTGATTTCAATTGTTCCACAAATCGTTGAGGGATGGTTCCACCCGGCAGAACCGGCACGTCCCAGGTGATGACACCCCCCTCGTGTGCGACCATCCTGGACCACCGGATGGCCTGGTCCGCGGAAAACCTGGGTGGCCCTCCCCCCCATCGCGTTCCCAGGTAGCTCAACACATGTATCTGCGCTCCGTCGATTCTTCCACCCTCTGCACGGCGAATGGAAATCCGGTCCGGGTGGTCAATCTCGCCTGCCGTGTAATCTTCCTCCGGAGTCACTGAAATGATCCTCGGAACGACGCCGGGATTGAACGCCACAATACTTTCCGGATTGCCCTGCCTGGCAGCGCGGGCAAAACTTGTGAAGTTCGGTGTGTCGGTTGTACGATACATGGTATTCGGCCAATAACAGCCGTCGAACCACCATCCCGAGACTTTTTTTCCCCAGCGGACCGACCACTCCCTGATTACTTCTTCCCATTTCTTCTGGAATTCCAGGTTTCGACTGGCGCCGTTCTGCCAGTTCAGCTGACTTTTGGCGGAAGAATCTCTCGCTGGAGCACCTGAAGGAAGGTACACGAGAAGCTTGATGCCTCGCTTGTGCAGCGGCTCATAGAGGTCGGCGATGAGGTCGCGGCGCGAACACCTGCTTGGCTGTACCCCCACAAACCGATCATAGGTCTTGTTGGGTGCGAGATAAAACCCCGAATTCTGTCCGATAGTGACAAGGTAGTACCCCGCTCCGACCGACCTGAGTTGTTCGGCGAGTGTCTCCACGTCGAAGTCGTCAACCATGTCGTTCCATCGCCCGACCGTGATCTTCTCGCCCGTCTCCCTTGCCTTCCAGTCTGCAAGGTAGTGGGTCATCACTCCCCACCGGCTTCCCTGCATCCAGGCGGCCCTATCCCGTGTGATCTGAGCCGACGCACCCGTTGTGCAAACCAGGACAAGTGTGGCCAGTATCCGGTGGAGGGTCTTTGAGCGGAAGCACGCTTCTAGTGGCATGTCAGTTGTCCCCACGAGAATGACGAAGGTGAATCATACCGAGGGGTTCGGGAAAACCGGGTCCGGGCCAGGGGGGTGGCATGAGCATTTTGCCGCGGGAAGTTGTCGAACCGCTCGTGTCTATTTCTGAAGCACAAGTTTCTTCGTGTCCGAGTAGTCGCCTGCGACGAGTCGACAGAAGTACATTCCACTCGGGAAGGCTTTCGCATTCCATTCCACAGTGTGCTCGCCGGCGTCCTGGGTCTGGCTCACGAGTGTCGCAACTTTTCGCCCGGTGACATCAAATATGCTCAACGAAACAGCACGACGGTCCGCCAGAGCATACCGTATGCGGGTGGATGGATTGAATGGGTTGGGATAGTTCTGTGAAAGCGCAAACGCATCCTGGGTGGATTTGACAGCCGCGGCGAAGCCGGTCGCAGATTCCTTCACCCACACGAGTTCGATGCCGTTCCCGGTGCCGAGATTTCGGCTGTACTGTTTGTCAAGGGGGTTGTTCCAGTGCTCACACACGCCGAGGCTGCCGATTCTCGTGCCGTCTTTTTCCGGGTCGTAGCGTATCGTGGGGGGCCAGTATGCGGAGTCTGCCGCCTGCATGATGTGGTCGTCCGCGCCGACAACTTGCGGGTAGGAACCGTACGGATTGGCGGAAGTATATTCCGCCTTCAGGAAATCGAAACACACGGATTCCACGGCGACCTGATCCTGGGATACGAAGAGAGAAGACGTCCAGTCTCCGTTGAAAGGCGCGATGGAGAACTTGCGTGGCGGATCATTGGCCTCCGAGCCGCCCCAGAGGGCATCGACCAGAAACAGCACAGTCTTTCCACCGAGGTCCTTGTGTCCCATGAGGTCCACCTGCACTCGATACAAACCGTACCCGAGTCGCCACGTTGAGGAATCCGCGACTTTGTTGGGCGCAACCAGACCCCCATGCAAATGCGTCGCGTTCCCGACGAGATTCGAGCCAAAGTGCAGCTTGCCGCAGAGGGTGACGCCGCCTCTGGCGTGTGCCTTCATGGCTGGTATGGCAATCAGGTAATCCGCCTGTGTGATGACGGTCGGCAAATAATCCGCGAGGAATGGATTGCCGGTGGTACCGTTTTCCCTGAGGATGGTACCCCGATCAGAGTAGTACACTGACGGTGCACCGCCTGCCACGGGCTTGGTCCTGCCATACGTTCCTTTGTGGTCGAGATACGTGACGTTGGGGAACTCTCCATGCAAGAGGTCGTATTCGTGCTTGTACATATGTTTCATCGGGTCGCCCAATGAAATGTTCTCTTGCTTGACCCCGCACTCATTGACCAACTGTCGCAGGACTGCGAGGACAATCTGAGGCGACGTTTCAGCCATCCCGTACCGGCTCGTGTTCTTTATTGTGTAGTCAACATCGATGGTGTTGTCACTGGCACTGACCTGGTTCGTTCTGATGAAGATCTTTTCGCCATCCACGTACCCGAGGTGCCCCCTCCCGTGAGATTGATTGAAGTCGCGAAACAGGGCATGCCACGAATCGGCGACCGTGGCTTTGCCTGTCAGTTCCGTGACTGCATCGGCGAACATCCGGGTGACGACGTCGATGCTGGTGTTCTTGGAGAGAAACCACCCGTCACCGAACGCATTTGTGCACCTCTCGTTGGTGGCGCTCGAGTCCCAGACCCAGACAACCCGTCCGGGATAGATCCCCTGTGCTATCCCGATCGGCTGATTCGCGTCAAGCATCAGTTGCGAGTTTGCGTACACCGGCCGTTCTTCGTAGCTGAAAGTCAAGAAGCCCGCCACAATCGCGGCACACACGCACACGCTCACGGCGATTGGTCTGGCTTCGGCGTACTTCACTCGCGCCTTCGTGAGTGCGAGTGCCGTGACCATGAGGCCAAGCAGATACATAACGAATCCGGACATCAGAGGAGCTGCAGCCTTCATGCATGGATACGCCGCACGACTTGGCTTCGGTATGACTCGAACCAGGAACCACGCTGTAGCAAGAAGTCCGATGACGGCTGCAGCGACATTTGCTGGAATTCTCAAACGACGCACAAACTTGACGGCAGTGCCCATGTGAGCTCTCATAAATTGATTGTCCGGAGGGCGCATCAAGTGAAGACGGAAAGGGGCCGGGCATTGCTGCCCAGCCCCACGGGACCATCATTATTTGATCAACAGCATTCTTTGCGACGCAACATTGCTTCCGGAGCTGAGCCTGTACACATAGGCCCCCGAAGTCAGCCTGGAAGCATCAAACACTACTTCATGACTCCCCGCATTCATCCTTCCGTTGATCAAGGTGGCCACTTCCTGGCCGATGATGTTGAAGACCTTTAACAGAACAGCTCCGCCCTGCGGGAGGTCAAAGCGGATCGTTGTGGTGGGGTTAAAGGGATTGGGGTAATTCTGAGCCAGGTTGAACGTTCCCGGCATGATCTGGCCGCTGGGTCCATCGACGCTCACCGGCGTCAACTTCCACCATCTGAGATCTCCGACCGGTTGGCCCTGGTCTGCACCCGTATAGGCCGGGGAAGAAGTCTGATAGGTGAGGTTCAGTGTATCGGTGAGATACGCAGTCGTCACGCGCATCCAGTCGTATTCCGGCTTGAAGGTTGCATTTTGCTTGATTTTCCCTGAACCGCCCGAATCGATCGGGAGAAAGAACCACTGCGCCATGGAGACTGCAGTCGGGGGAGCTGCCGTAAAAACGATCGGGCTTGGGACCTTGGCAAACGCATTTACCGAGTCCGCCCCCAGCTTGCCGTTGATGTACCAGGTCAACGGTATGAGGTTCCCGACGCCCGCGTCATAGCGGTTGTTACGGCTGTCGTAGAACCCCTGCAGCGACGGGCTCACCGAGTAGTAGTTATTGCGAATAGCATACGTCGTGGCGGTAACAGTGTCCTTCATCGTGCCTACGAAGGTCATTTTGTAGGCGCCTGAGGGGCCGCGCTCGTCGGTATCGCCAAATTCGCCGAGACGCTCCGTGGCGGTGCTGTCATTGCCAAAGATGAAGTTGTCGACGAACAGGTTGTTGGTCATCCGGAATATCCCATCTACTTTGCCCATACCGATACATCCGTGTTCAGCCAGTTCATTGAAAATCGTATTGTGGTTAATTGTAAGGTTTCGCAGCGGTACCTGTCCCGCTCCGAAGTGACGAAACACCCGGTCGTTGATGTTGAAGAACGAGCAATTCTCAATGCGGGCGGAATCGATCGAGACGTTTCTGAAATCGATGGCTCTGCCGTTCCCGAGATTGTTTGCGCGGACGTTTCCTGCATTGGCAAACGTCGAATTCTTCACTTCCACGTACTGGGCAGCGACCGACGTCTGCATAATCGTGCCGGTGCCGCCGTTCAGTGTGCAACTGTCAATATAGACCGTGGAACCGATGCGATTGACGTTGAGGATCCGGGTCTGGTAGATGGCGAAGTCTTCCCCTCCTTCGTCCCAGGCATTCATCGACAGGTTTTGGAGCCAGATCAGGGTATCCACCTGAAAGATCTGCGCCGGGTATGTCCCTGCCGCACTTCTGAAGGCATTGATGACAGGCTTCGGACCGGCTATGTTCTCCGCCTTGATTCGCAGCGCGTAGCCGGTGTTTTGGGTAAAAGCATTGGCAAAATACAGTTGGCCTCTCCTGAGGACGTACACTCTCTCAGGATTTACCCTCGTCCCCGTGGCCGTCGTATCGCCTCGGATCACGTCATTGAGGTACTGTGAACTGGTAGAGAATGGCTCAATGATGAGTTCATTCTGTCCGAACGACAGGACGGGGAGGAACAGGCTCAACACAAGGACTATGGCAAAGGCTCTCATGGAAGCCTCCTTGAGTGTGGATGATGGATGAAGCACATGGTGAATTGTGGATCGACTCCTGTGCCGTGTATGATTCCTCGCTATAACTCAACGCGCACGCCGAAGTCAAGCGTGGTTCCGTATCGGTTATTCACATCGGAGAGCGTCCAGCCGGTGAGTCTATTCGCTATCGTCGTCCCCTCCTGCGTATTAGTGATGTTGTTAGCGTTGAGCAATAACGAAATGTTGTCTGTTACCTTTTGCTTCACCGAGATATCCCATCGCGAGTAAGCATCGGTGACGCCGTCCCCCCGTTGATCAAAGGAGAAGGTCCGGTTGTACTCCCCTTGATAGAAATACGAAAGCCTGAAGGAAAACCCGGCGATGTCGTATCCGAGCGACACATTGGCAAAGAACTCGGGTTGATCCTCCAGCCTCTGTTTCTTCTCGACGATTGCCCGGCTTATCACCCGGGGCCGGCCGGGGCGGCCCGGGGAACCCAGCGTGTCCGCGGTCGTGAGCCATGTTTCAGAGCGCACGAGCGTAAAATTGTAGTTCAGCACTATGTTCTTGAGAAGCCAGGGAAGGAATCGCAAATCCGTCTGGTGTTCGACCTCGAAGCCCCAAAGGCGGGTCGGCTTCGACGAATTGTAGTGGTACGTGAGCTCGTAATCCGCATTCTGGAAGGGAAATGAACTGGTGTAGGGGCGCCAGTCCACTCCGAGTCTGTCGACAACTTGATTCCGCGCCACCTTCTCGCCATACACGTACGCCGAATCGTAGGGGAAGGTCATTCTCGTGATGGAATGGAACATATTCGTGACATCCTTGTAGAATGCTGAGACGCTGAAAAGTCCGATGTTGTCGCCGTAGAATTGCGTCTGGACTTCGTAGTTCCATGCTATGGCATTTTTTAGGTCGGGGTTTCCGATCGAGAGCGTGTTGCCGCTCGCCGATCGAACAATGAATCTCGGCAACCTTTGGTTGAAATCGGGCCTCGCCAACGCCTTGTATGCCGCCAATCTCACGTTCATGAAATCCGTTGGCCGGACAATGGCCTGGACGTTCGGTAGCACGGTCGTTTCTTTGTGGTTCGCCTCTTTCTCGTAGATGTAGCCGGTCTGAGCGAAGACGAATCCGCTCAAGGGCAGAGGCGTATACGTTCCAAGATAGTTGTTATCATCGGCCTCAACTCTCACCCCAGTCATGACCGTGAACATCGATCCCACATTGAGAGTATTCATCAGATACCCGGCCAGCATGCTCTCCGTGAGGTTGTACCTGTCTGCTCCAATTTCCGTGTTTCTCCTGTATTCCGCGTCATCGTGAAATTCTGTTTCTCGAGCTGCTTTGTATCCGTCAATATTCAATTGCCTCCAGAGTGTCAAAGCGTCTCTTGTGATGAGAGGATAGAGCCTGTATGTACCGTAGATGTCCCGTTCCGGCGGAATGGTCTCAAGGAAACGAGCAAGTGAAACCCCCTGAGTGCCTATCAAACCATCAAAACGAGTTCCAGCGAAGCTTTTGGGTGCGAATGATCCATCGGGCATTCTCACAAAACCACCCACGGCAGAGAGATAAATGAGGTGGAGGTACTCATCTCTTAGATATGACCGTGTCTTGGCTCTGTACTTACCGCCAAACTTGATTTCGCCTGAGAGAGCCTCCATCAGAGTATATTTCCTGGCGACATTTAAGAAGGCAGTCCGTTCCTTGTCATAATTGCCCGTCGTGCGATCGTAGGCTCTGTTCATCACCGCCGCACGGAAATTGTTGAATGCGAACGGGATCCACGCTTCCACAGGCCCCTTGGAGTACTGGGCCGGAACATTCCGCATACCCGAGCTGTCTCCTATCGTCGAGGAAGCTTCAGTGAATGTCACATCGTAGTCGGTAGGAGTCTCCACCTTCGATTCTGAAAAGGCCAAGTTCCAATCGATATCGAAATCGAACAGATGGTTCTCTCCCCTGAGGGATGAACTGAAAGTCGTGATGTCTGTCATCCTGTCACGGTATTCGTACGTCACCTCGCCGGTCGGTGGATAATTGCGGTTATGGGTTATGTAATCCCGTGAGGTCTTGTTAAAAACATTTGAAAACCTGATTGTACCGTTGTCGGGCGTGTTTATGTCCAAGAGGAGACTAGCGCCACCCCGCTTTCGGATTTCATTGAGATAGGTGGCAAGGAATTCGGATATCATGTAGTCGGTATAGTTGCTTAATGACTGATCATAATTACGATCGGTCGTTTCGTTGCTTCTGATCTTCCGCTCGAGGTTACCGACCACCTGGACCCCCAGGATGTTGTCAAAGAATCGTTCACCGTAGCGGCCCCCAAACTCGTACTGGCCGGCAGACTCATCCAGCGCGTTGTAGTTGCCCCGGGCATCGACCCTGATGAGCCTCTCATCGGGGGCTCTTCGTGTTACAAAGTTCACCGAGCCTGCAATGGCATCTGCGTCCTTGTCGGGTGTCAGTGCTTTGAATAGTTCGATGCCGGCGAGCGATCCCTGGGCGATGGTGCTCAGGTCAACCCCCCGGTCATTCGCCGCTGTGGGAGATATCCTCACTCCATCGATCGTTATGGTGGAGAACTTCGAGCTGAGGCCGCGCAACACCACCTGCGACGCTTCGCCGCCGCTTCGCACCAGGGAAACCCCCGTTAAACGGCCGATTGCGGCAGCGGCGTTGGCATCAGGCAACTCCTGTATCTTCTCTTCCGATACCACATTCACCATCGTGTTGGACGTCAGCTGTTGATTGATCGCTGCGATCTGACCCCGCATCTGGGCGGTCACCAACACCTCTTCACCTTCGACCACACTCGGAATCAACTTCACATTCAATTCCCGAGTTTCTGCTTCTGTCAACCGAATCGTGACTTCCTTTGGTCTGTAACCCACGCACGAGATCTTGATTCTATATTGACCGGAAGGGATGCGCACGATTCTGAATTCCCCTTCCAGATCCGTCGCGCCGCCTATTGACGTGCCAGTCAGGAACACATTGACACCCACCAGCGTGCTGCCGCTGACGGAGTCCGTCACGGTGCCTTGCAGCGTGCTCTGTGCGTTCCCGGCCGTCGGGACCAGAAGAAACAACAGCAACGGAATTACAGCGAGCGAAAGATGTCGCATGTTCATTTCACTCCCGTCATTTGAATGTGTGAATCAATGTGGAAATGCAGCCCTTGACACGGTGGCATGTACGCCAACTCACGAATGATCAGCCTGGTAGACGTCATCGCTGATCTTGGCCCGATCATTTCTTTTTTCGTTCGTTTCACACAACAAGCGTATCGCAGGAACGACCATGCCGGTCGTCGAGGGGCAAGTGCTCTTCAGGCGATTGGCAATGCGATTGGGTAAGCAGGACACAGACCTAGCAGCCTTTCGGACCCGCGTTTTCCTCTCCGACCGGAACCCGAGGTGGTCGTTGAGAGCACGAGAGACTGTCACAGGGGAGAGTCCGAGCTTCTGGACGATCTCGACAATGACGGCCTGTTTCACGTCAACCGTTCCCGCCAACGTGTGCATCATAGCAAAGACTACATCTCCTGTCGAGTATTTTGTTGGGATGTTATGAATCCGCCTTACTTTATCATCACCATGTGTCTCAGCAGTACCTTTTCGGCACATGCAAGTCGGGAGTAATATACTCCACTTGCCAGGCCCGAAGCATCGAAGAACACCCGGTAGCGCCCGCCGGCTTCCGCCTCTCTGTCATAGAGTGTTGCGACTTCCTGGCCGAGCGTGTTGAGTATTGTCAGCGTTACCCGTCCATTGACCGGAATGGCAAACTGAATGACCGTGGTCGGATTGAACGGGTTGGGATAGTTTTGCCAAAGTGTGAACTGCGGTGGATGGTGCTCTTCTCGCGGGGGGATATCAGTCGAAGTCGCGAGATCGCCGATGCCGGCCCATTGGATGAGAAGAGGCCATACACTTCCCGCACGCTGTTCGGTCAGCGTCACGTTTTCTACGGCAGACGCACCCAGACGGTCTTGAAGCTGCTGGTAGTACAGGCTCCTCGGGACTACCCGCGTCCCCCAGCTTTCCCAGAATCCTGCGCCATTCTTCACGACGCCGGAACACCCTATTCCCCAGTTCATGCCCCCCAGTGGGCTTTCCACCTTGAACTCACTCACATCGGATTGGCAGTTCCAGAACATAGTCTGCGCGCCGGCCCATCCATGACCCGATCCCATGGCTTTTCTGTTCTGCACACGCGTTTCCCCGCCGCGGATGTTGTCAAACAGGAGGCCGGTTGCGTACCTGTGATGAGGCCCGATATCCGCATGTGTCTGCGTGGAGAAACCATCCACAAACACATTCGGGCCGGCGACACGCGATCCGGTGACGAAATCATGTCGGCCCCCTCGCGTGTAGCACCGCTGGAAAAGGTTGAACGTGCCTTTATCGATGTAGAACGAGTATTTCCTTGATCCCGTGGTG
>DAINBR010000049.1:0-13039 GCA_036732865.1 Bacteroidota bacterium
ATCGCGCCAGGCCGGGACGAACCGGACAGCATCGTCAACCGGGTTTCGCGAACTTCCGTCTGAGTTGTTTGCGGACATTGGCCGGCACAAAGCCGGTAACATTGCCGCCCAGCCGCGCAAGCTCCCGCACAATACTGGAATTGAGATACGTGTACTGTTCCCGCGGTACGAGAAAGATCGTCTCGAGCGCCGCGGAGAGCTTTCTGTTCGTCAGGGCCATTTGAAATTCGTACTCAAAATCCGAGACTGCGCGGAGGCCACGAATAAGGACTGACGCATTCCGCCTCCGGGCGTAGTCCACCAGCAGTCCGTCAAATCCTTCCACCTCGATTCCTGATTTTCCATGGAAAACCTCACGGACCATGGCAATGCGCTCGTCCCCTGAAAAGAGGGGTTGCTTGGATGCATTGAGTGCGACGAGAATGATCACGTGCGGGAAGAGCTGGGCCGCCCGTTCGACAACATCCATATGCCCGAAGGTGATAGGGTCAAACGTCCCGGGGTAGATCGCGATCGGTCGTTTCATGGGATCCCTTTTCCGTGAAGAAAGTTACCACCGTCCGTCCGAATTTCTTGACCGGACCAACGGCATACAGCGGTGTGTCCTGGAAGCGCAGGTCCGTCGTGTGCTCGATGAGCAGATACCCGCCGGGTGCGACGACGCCGCGTGAGAAAGCGATGGCCGGCAACCTCGCTGTCGCCTCGAAGTCGTATGGCGGGTCGGCGAAGACCAATCCAAACGTCTCGCCCGATTGATCAAGATACGCGACGGCATCAACACCGAGCAGTTCGGAGCGATCGGTGCAACCCAGCCGGTCGATATTGCTTTCGAGGAATTCCATCGCCTGGCGGTTCCCTTCCACGAATACCGCGCGGGCAGCCCCCCTGCTCAATGCCTCAATACCGAGACTTCCGCTCCCGGCGAAAAGGTCCAGGACCTCCAGGTCGTCGAAATCCAGGCGATGGACCAGCATGTTGAACAGTGTCTGACGCACACGATCGGTCGCCGGGCGGACTGAGAGATCGTTGACAGTGCGCAGAATGCGCCCGCGGAATTCCCCGCCTGTGACACGCATGGCGTTCTACTCCTCCCGAAGAGCAGCACCCACGGCTGGAACGAATCTCTGCGGCATGGCCAGAAAATGTTTCGCCAGGGAATTGCCGGGCCGCAGCTCCATGCCGGCGAACGGGTTCAGCACTTCGACCGGCGCGGGTGCGGCGGCACGAAGGGAATCGACCATCTCCGTTGTTGCGCGGGACCCGTAAAGGAACAATTTCCGGGGTTGCCCGCAAAGAGCTGAGCCTTCCGCCAGCACTTCCGTGAACACTGCGGGAGTCCATTCGCCGCGGGAACGGTAGTCGAGAAGAGCTCCTTCGAGGAGAAAACTAACATCCATCCGTTCGCGCTTGAGCCCCACGAGGGCAACGAGGCCCGTCCGTCCGTCGGGATGACGGGATGCCAGACACTGTTCCGCGCTGAAATGGTCGCCATCGAGGACGGACAGGGAGAGGTCCTTTGCTGCCAGCGCGTCCCCAAGAGCGCGCGCGAAAGCGCGGCGTACGGATACACTCAGCAACCTGAGGGCATCGCCTGTGACCGGCTGTTGGAGCAGGTGAACATCCGTGATGAATTCACCTTCCGCAGCATCCGGAAAGAACTGTGCAAGATCCCACAACGCGTGTTTGTGCATCAACGCATCGGCTTGGTCGGCAGGGACGGGAAGGACGTGCGTGAAGAGGAAGCCGGTATCAAGGGTTACGGCGATTCGATGTGTTGCGAGGCCGTTCGTGGCGATGAATGTTGCGAGCCGATCAGCAATGACCGCCGGCTCTTCCTGCAGCCCGCCAGCCCACTCGGCGATGGCATTGATGGTGGGGAGTGTACGTGTGAGAGAGAGGTCGACGGCCTGGGCCTCGCTGTCTGCAAGACTCAGCCCGATGGTGGAAGGAGATGTCGATTGCGAATTTGGCATTGGTCAATATGTTGAATTCGAAGTGGCAAGTCAAGGTGTGCCATTCCGGGGGCCGGATCTGACGAAAAGGAAAGGCAGTATTCGATCGAGGGTTCGCGGCCCGATTCCTCTCACGCTGCTGACTTCGTCAGCGGCAGCGAATCCACCATGTGACTCACGGTATGCCACAATTCGCGCAGCGAGTGCCGGTCCGATGCCTGGAAGCTTCTGCAGTTCTTCAACGGTGGCACTGTTCAGTTCGATGCTCTCGAGTGCGGGCAGCATCTGGGACTTCGGCGTCGGGGAGTGACGCGGAGCAGTGGCCGGATTCCCGGGCGTTCGTGCTAGCGCCAGGAACTCGCTGTCCAGGGGAGCATACGAGAATGCCTGGTGCGCGGGCGTTCGCGTTGAAGCAGGTCCCCAGAGCTTCATCGCTGAACCCGCAAGAAACACGGCTGCGAGAGCAAGCACAGCAATGAGTTCGGTGCGGGTGAAGCCGAATCTCTCCTGAAAAAGAAACAGGAGGCCCATGTCACCTCAGGACTGCGTCTTCTTCACACGTGCAAAGGGGGGATGATTCTTTTCCGCACCCCCGGATGCGCCCTCCAGCCCGATGTGCTCGTAATTGAGAAGCTGTTTGATGGCAGCGCGCTCCTGAGCATTCAGGACCTTCGGCACCCATACATTCACCCGCACAAGCTGGTCACCGCGGCCGAAACTGTTGAGGTGCGGAATGCCTTTCTCGCGCATCCTCAGGACAGTTCCGGATGTTGTGCCGGGTTCGATTTTCATCCGCGAACGCCCGTTCAGCGTCGGCACCTCAATGTCCGCTCCCAGGACGGCTTCGGGAAAACTGATGAAGACATCGAGAGTCACGTCATTGTCGCGACGGGTGAAGAACTCGTGTTGTTCCTCCTCGATCACCACGATGATATCGCCCGGTGAGCCGCCGCGGCGGCCAACACTGCCCTCTCCTCGCAGGGGAATATAGTTGCCTTCCGTCACACCCGCCGGGATGTTCACCTTTATGGTCGATTCCCCCTGCACCCGTCCATCGCCTTTGCAGGTTGTGCACGGATCCTTGATGACACGCCCTTCACCTTCGCAGTTCTGGCAGGCGGTGATGTTGACGAACTGCCCGAACACCGAACGTGAGACCTGTCGAATTTCGCCGGCCCCGTTGCAGACGGGGCAGGTGGTCATTGACTGACCGGACCGTGCCCCTGTGCCGTTGCACGACTCGCAGGCCTTCCACCGCTTCACTTTCAGCTTTTTCTCAACTCCGGTCGCAATTTCTTCAAGCGTGAGCTTAAGCCGGAGCTTGAGGTCCGATCCCGGCGCCGGGCCGCCCCTGCGGCGATGACGGGTCTGGCCGCCGAACATCTCGTCAAAGATTGTACCTCCCATCCCTCCACCGAAAATATCCCCGAATGTACTGAAAATGTCGTTCACATCGGTGAAGGGTCGGAAATCCGTACCGCGGACACCCTCATGTCCGTACTGATCGTACTTCTGCCGTTTGGCCGTGTCACCAAGGACTTCGTAGGCTTCGGCGGCCTCCTTGAACTTCTCCTCAGCCTGCTTGCTCCCAGGATTGCGGTCGGGATGGTGCTGCAGCGCCATCTTCCGGTAGGCCTTCTTGATTTCATCTTGTGGCGCGTCTCGCGAAACGCCGAGGATTTCATAGTAATCACGCTTGGCCATTTGATGCCTCCGTGGCCTCGGGTGCAGCCGACACGACTACTTTCGCGTGCCGCAGGACGCGATCATAGATCATGTAACCGCGCTCCACTTCCTCGATGACCGTGTGCGGTTTAACATCCTCCCGCGGGATCTGCAGAAGTGCATCGTGGAGCCCGACATCGAACGGTTTCCCTTCAGAATCAAAGGGGACGACCCCGTACCTCTCCAGCACCTTCAGAAATTTTCCCTGGATCATTTCTACGCCGGCATAGAACGCTTCGCGATCCTTCAGTTCTTTGCCGGCCTTCAACGATCGGGTGATGTCATCCAACACCGGCAACAGGGCGAGCAGAAGGCTCTCATTGGCGACCCGCATGATGGCGGCACTTTCCGATTCGACCCGCCGCCTGTAGTTCTCAAACTCCGCGGCTTTGCGCAGCAACTGGTCCTTGAACGTGTCGGCCAGGCGCTGCGCCTCCTCGAGCTGGAGGCGGATTGCGGCAAGCGGGTCCGCTTCCGCAGGCGATGATTCCTGGGAGGTTGGTTCTTCAGCGTCTATCGGTTCTTCTTCACCCATTACGGTACCTTCTCATTCGAGAGCATCGCGGAAATCGTCCGCGCAACGTAGTCCACAAGGGGGATCATCTTGTTATATTGCATTCTGGTCGGTCCAATAACACCGACGGAACCGGTGATATCACCGGCGGTGTACGTTGACGTCACAAGGCTGTAGCTTTTCAATTTTTCGTCAAGGTTTTCCGTTCCCACGGTCACCTGCGTTCCGGAAGCGGCTTCTTCATGCTTATGCAGGACATGAATGATAAATTCTTCGTCGTTGATCAGTTCCACGACGCTGCGGAATTCTTTCGGGTTCATGAACTCCGGCTGCTCGATAAGCTTCTCCGTTCCGCCGATGTGAAGTTTCTCGGTGCGCGGGGGAAGGAAGAGCTTGTCGACGGAATCGATGAACAGCCGGATGAGGCCGGTGGGCTCATCCTGCGCGTCCCTCATGCGCTCCACAAACGTGTCCCGAATCTCCTGCAGTGTCAGGCCGCCCAGTTTCTCATTCATGCGCCTAGCAAGTTCCTCCAGACGCCCGCGGTTGAGTTCGACGCCGACCTCCATCATGATCGTGCGCACGAGGCCGGACTTGATGGAGATGACCACCAGGATCCTGCTGGATGAGATGGGGACCAGCTCCAGTTTTTCCAGCACACCGGAGCTGAGATGGGGCGAGGTCACGACGCAGAGTTGACGGGAGATTTTGCCGATCAAGCGCGAGGATTCCCGCAGCATTTCCTCTATATCCTGCACCGCGTCCAGTCCTTCGCGAATCGCTTGTTGTTCGTCCGGCGACACATCCTCTACATGCATCAAACTGTCCAGATAAAACCGGTATCCGCGGTCTGTAGGTACTCTTCCGGCAGATGTGTGGGGATGCCCGATGAATCCGAGGTATTCAAGGTCGGACATGATGTTCCGGATGCTCGCGGAGCTGAGGCCAAGAACATCCTCGTGCCGTTTCGAAATGAACCGTGAACCGACCGGGGTCGCGGTCTCTATGAAATCGTGCACCACGTAGTGCAGTACCGTTCGTTCTCGATCGCTGAGGTTCATTGCCATCTATACCGTGAGATGCCGCATTTTTCATCTGGATTCATAGAAAAAGATACGATTTTTGCGGATTTTTGTCAACAAATGTCAAAGAAGTTGGCTCCTAGCAGTCTCACGAGATGGCTGCCAACTCTGAATCGGTTGGAGCCTATGGTGCAACCGCAAGGGGACTTGAAAGAAGTATAAAAGCCGATCGATGTTGCTGATCGGCTTTCGAACCTTGATCCGTTGCATGGCTCCTACATGTTGCCGGCGACCGCCTTCGCGAATTCGGAACACTTGACTTCTTTTGCTCCCTCCATCAACCTGGCGAAGTCGTATGTGACAATCTTTGACCGGATCGTTTTCTCCAGCGCGGTGACGATCAGGTCCGCCGCCTCGTTCCAGCCCAGATAACGGAACATCATCTCACCGCTGAGAATCATCGAACCCGGGTTTACTTTGTCGAGTCCGGCGTACTTGGGGGCAGTGCCATGTGTTGCTTCGAACACCGCATGCCCGCTCACGTAGTTGATGTTGCCTCCAGGGGCGATGCCAATGCCACCCACCTGGGCGGCAAGCGCGTCTGAAATATAGTCACCGTTCAGATTCGGCGTGGCGATGACATCATACTCCCGGGGTCGCGTAAGAATCTGCTGGAGGAACGCATCGGCGATAACGTCCTTGATGAGGAGCTTGCCCGCAGGGGGGGTACCACCGCATTCATCCCAACCGACAGTCTGTTGTGCGAACTCCGTTTTCCCGAGCTGATATCCCCAGTCTCTGAAGGACCCCTCGGTGAACTTCATAATATTGCCTTTGTGCACAAAGGTAAGCGATTTTCTTTTCTGGGCGAGGGCATATTGAATTGCCGCGCGCACAAGTCGCTCGGTTCCTTCCTTTGATATGGGCTTGATGCCAATGCTTGATGTTTCCGGAAACCTGATTTTCGTGACGCCCATCTCTTTTTGCAGCCATTCCACGACTTTCTTTGCATCCGGGGTGCCAGCTTTCCACTCAATCCCGGCGTAGATATCTTCCGTGTTCTCGCGGAAGATCACCATATCCACGAGTTCCGGGCGCTTTACGGGAGATGGTACTCCTTCGAAGTAGCGTACAGGGCGGAGGCAGACGTACAGATCCAGCATCTGCCGGAGTGCCACATTGATGGATCGAATTCCTCCGCCGACCGGCGTTGTCAGCGGTCCTTTGATACCCACGAGAAACTCTCTGATGGCCACAAGTGTGTCTTCGGGGAGCCAGGTGTTTTCACCGTACACCGCATTGGATTTTTCGCCTGCGTAGACTTCGAACCATTCAATCTTCCGTTTGCCGGCATAGGCCTTGGCTACTGCGGCATCCAGGACTAACCGGGATGCTCTCCAAATGTCCGGCCCGGTACCGTCCCCTTCAATGAAGGGTACAATGGGGTGGTCCGGGACTTGCAGCAGTCCGTTTTTCATGACAATGTGCTCGCCGCGGGAAGGCGGAGCAAGCTTCGTATACGTGGGCATGAGGGGGCTCCTTTGGGTTTGCAGAGCCAAAACCTAACCAAAAGAGGGGCAAAAGTCAACGAAACAGGGGCGAGATGTAAGGGCTGCGGGGTGGATTCCTGAGTCCTTTTGTTGCTTCTGCGGCATGTTTTCGATATATTTACACGATCCCCTTTTTTCGTGTTCCCCCATTCAAGGAGTTCTCATGAAACGCTATTTGCCGTTGGGCCTTTTGCTTCTGGCCTTCGTGTACATGTCCACAACCGGATTTCAGTGCGGCTCGGCCGAGACCACAAGCGCGAAGCTGTACATGAACCAGAGACAGTGGGACAAGGCCGAGGCAAGCCTGGTGAAGGAACTGGCCAAGAACGACAAAAATGAAGAGGCCTGGTTCCTTCTTGGGCAAGTCCGCCTTGAGGTGAAGAAATATGCCGAGATGGACGAGGCCTACACACGCGCTCTTGAGCTGGGCGATGCGCACAAGGCAGATATCTCGCGCAATCGTCTCGCCATCTGGGCCATGATGTACAACGAAGGAGTCGGCTTGTACAACAAAGGTCGCGACACGGCCAGCTACTTTCAGAAAGCCATCGATCGCTTCAGCACGGCGATCAAGATGGTACCGGACAGCTCAGGGACCTACTACGTTCGCGCATTGGCTTACTATGCACAGCCGGACATGAAGTCCGCCCTCAAGGATCTCGAACAGGCGGTTAAGTTGAAGCCGGATTTTGAAGAGGCAGCCCGTCTTGCGGGCCAGGTGCATTACAACCTGGCAACGGAGCGCGCCACTGCAAAGGATGAAGCCGGTTCCCAATCGGAATTGGCTCAGGCAACACAGATGTTTGAGAAGGCGTATAAGGCCAATCCCAGCAATGCGGACAATATCGTCAACCTGATTGACGTTTACGGCCGGACGAAGAACTCCGCTAAAGCTCTCGAACTGACGAAGAACGCTGTCCAGAAAGAGCCTGAGAACAAAGTATTCCGCTATGCATATGGCACCTTCCTTCTGAACCAGGAGAATTTTCCGGAGGCTATTGAGCAGTTCAAAAAGGCGGTGGAAATCGATCCGGCCTACAACGATGCCATCTATAATCTTGGCGTATCGTACCTCAACTGGGGTGTCGCCATGAAAGCGGAATCTGACAAGAAAGCCGACGAAGAACGCCTGAAGAACAAGGGCAAGGATGTGAAGGTAGATATGTCGTACAAGGAGAAGTTCAAGGTTGCAGTTCCGTACCTCGAAAAGTCACAGGAAAACCGTCCTGATGATCTCGGTCTATTGCAGCAGCTCGGCAAAGTCTATGCAAACCTGAACATGGTTGAGAAGTCGAAGGCCGCTTTTGAGAAGTACGACCGTCTTTCCAAGGGTAAGTAACGAGACACAGTTCGCAGGCCCTGCCCGAAAAAGGGCGGGGCTTTTTTTTTGAAGGAGACACTTATGAGTGACGCCCCCGTGCCCCAGCAGCAGATTAACATCGAGCTCGGCGAAAAAGAGGCAGAAGGCATTTATTCCAATCTGGCAATCATTACCCATTCGCCTGCAGAGTTCGTCATCGATTTCACACGCGTTCTTCCCGGCGTTCCCAAGGCGCGCGTTCATGCGCGTGTCATCATGACCGCACAACATGCCAAACTCCTCCTCCGTGCGCTCGAAGACAATCTCTCCAAATATGAGCTGAAGTTCGGTGAAATCAAGATCCATGGTGAAGGACCGTCGGGATTTGGATTTCAGCCGACGATCAATGACGAGAAAGTCCACTGACCGCCGTTCATTGTCTGTTCCAGAGGTGTTTGTCGCGCAGAAAAGACTCAATGTGACCCGCCGCCTCCGCGGTGCGGTGAGAGCAAGGACGACGCACAGACATCTTTCCCTTTGGGGCGAAGAGATTGTAGAATCGACACACCCCGAGCATCCGGGGCGGTATTATTACCCTCCGACACCCGCACCACCACTCTTCTAACCTGAGGTATTTCAACACATTCCGGTAATTTGTGACCCCCGCCATGCGGACGCTCCCCCTGGCACCGGCTTTGCACCACGAGGCCCAGTGTGCCAACAACGGAGACGTCTGAGAGGATGCGATAATGGTGAACCGGAATAAATTTGTCACCGCCTCGGTGCATGTGCTGGCTGTTGCACTTGCGGCAGGTACTTTTCAATGCTTCGACAAACCGGCGGATCCCGTGATGCCTCGCTGGGACGTCGATCTCACGGCTCCACTTGCCAACCAAACGTACACCCTTGCAGAGATAGCAGAAAAGGACCCGGATCTTCTCCAGGTGGTACCTGGCACCACACAGTTGATGCTCAAGACTTCGGCGCAGGCTCCCCCGACCTTCGTCGGTGATCGCATCTCACTCGATCCCATCAATTCATCATTCACATCGGCGCTGGGTCCATTCGCCATCAGGAGTCACCCGTTTGAGCTTTCGGTGAATATCCCGGGGTTCACTCCGGGTCGCACAATGGTTGTTCCCCCCGTCCCACCGATGAGTGTGCCGGCAGTGAGCGGCGATGTTCCGTTCATTGACTACGCGATGCTCCAGAGCGGGTGGGTGATCATGCGCATACAGAATCGCATGCCCGTCGCAATTATGATTGAAGACCCAATCACCATCGTGAACGAGGCCGGCGGAACAATCGGCGTCCTGGATTTTGGCACCGCCCCCATCGGCGCGGGCGGCGAACGCTCCGCCGGAACCGATCTCGGAGGCATCCTCGTAAGGCAACGAATCCGTGTACAGGGGATGCGCATTTCCAGTCCGGGTAGCGGTACATCGATGGTCACAATACCGGATCCCATGCTCATAGTCTCCATGTCGGCTGAAAATCTGGTTGCCACTTCGGCGAATGTGTCGAACATCGATTCCCAGCACATTGGCACTGCATGCACCATTCCACTCGAGACGGGAACTCTCGCCAAGGACGTATGGATCAACCGAGGAACACTGAACTTCCACGTCGTGAGCACCGTGAATCTCCCGTCGACGGTCCGTTTTCGAGTGGCGGAACTCCTGACTCAGTCCGGTCAGCCCTTCGAGAGGACGATCTCCCTCGCCGCACGCGATTCGCAGGATCTGGCCATTGATCTTGCGCGCTTTCATCTCCACGATCCCGGAAACGAATATGTGCGATCACTGACGGCGAATGTATCTGCCGATGTCGAGGGAACCGCGGGGAATTTCGTGTCCGTCAACTCCACGGACTACGTGTCTGCGAGGGTCGCAACGTCAATCGTGATTGCTGACAGTGCTTTTGCCATCCTCCGTCCGACCGCGATTGCCGTCGATCAAATGGTCGGGCTCAATCTCGGGGATCTCACGAGCAGGTTCAGAGGGGCCCTGACGATTCCGGGCGCGGCGCTGCGCTTCACCCCGCGAACATCTCTCACTCTCCCTATGGAATTGAATCTGAGGGTCGAATCCAGAGACCGCGACGGAGGCGTCGTCATCCTGCAGGTGCCGGTGACCAAGGGAAACCTGGGGCTCAGTGTTATCGACTTCTCCCCCGGCGATGTCGGGAATTTCCTTTCGCAGGTATCCGGTAACCTGCCTGATTCCCTGCGGATCGTCGGCATGGTGGTTCTGAATCCGGATCATGACACGACGATGCCTGTGACTATCGGGCGGCATGGCTATTTCGGGGGCGACGTCGACCTCACGCTTCCGTTGACACTGCGTATCGCCGATGGGTGGTTTGCGGACACACTGGTCATGGGCGACACAACCGGTGACGGGAGCGCAGATTATTTGATCGATCAGGAGACCATGAAGGACGTTAACTACGGGAAAGTGCATCTGGAGATCGACAACGGTCTCCCGATGGGTGTAAAGATGAAGCTTGTGTTGCTTGACAACGCCCGCAATCCGCTGCTGACGATCCCGCAGGGCGTTGGGGATTCCGTAGAGATCGGCGCGGGGATTGTGGCGAACGGAGACGTCCAGACGTCCGCGCATTCGACCCGCATCATAGCACTCAACAATACGGAGGTGTCCCGGTTCAACAGTGCGACGTACGTGCATATGAGCATGGGTGTCGCCACGCCCGGGAACGGTGCAGTGAACTTCCGCACAACTGACAAAGTGCGTGTGCGCGTATGGTCGGAATTTTCTTATAGGGTGAATCCATGAACAGGTGGATCGGTGCGGTGACGCTGGTATCCGTGGCGACGTCAGTGTGGGTGGAAAGTGCTGTCGCGGCGGGCGAATGGACGAACATTCAAGGGATGGGAATGGCGAGGACATTCGTCGCATCCTCCCGTGGCCTGGATGCCGTCGGACTCAACCCCGCCAACCTGGCTGTGCCGGGCCGCAACACGGTCACCGTCGGCCTTATGCCCTTCGGGGCACAGTTCGGCGTAGACTTCATGACGTACGAGTTGTATGAAGAATACTTCACCGGCGAGAAGGAATCCGGTGGCCGTATCGGACGTTTGCTCACCGACGCGGACAAACGAACTCTGCTGGCATCGTTCCCGGACGGCGCCGGCCGGGGATCCGCGCATGTGGAAGCTCGTCCCATTGGGGTGTTCCTGCAACTTCCTGAGTACGGCAACCTCGCGCTCACGATCACCGAGTACGGCTCGATGAATTTCATGGTACCGCAGGACTTCGCAGAATTCCTGCTCTACGGCAACCCACCGGGATCATCGTACGATCTCAGTCAGACCTCGGCACAGGTAATGTGGTTGCGGGAATACGCTCTCTCTTACGCGCGGGAATTGCCGGTCCCGGAGTTCGTGCATTCCCTTTCCGCAGGAGTTGCCGTGAAGGTGATCCACGGCTTCGGGTGTTTTGAGATCGAACGGGCCAATACCCGATTTACCACAGGAATGGATGGCATACTGCACGGCAACATGGATTTCGGTGGCCGGATGGCAGGGATCGATCCGATCCGCGGCGGGGAGGACGCCGCGTACCAGCCCTTCCCGGCACCGGCCGGCACGGGATGGGGACTTGATCTGGGCATTGCCTCCGATATCACCCGCTACCTGCGCGCCGGTGTGAGTGTCACCGATATCGGTTCTGTCGAATGGACGCGAAACCTCGAACGGGTCGTGTCATCGGGGGTCGTTACTGTCGACAACCCCCTGGAAGAAACCCAGCGCGACTCACTGGAAGACGCCGTCACGGGCGAGCGCATCCCCGGTACGCCATTCAGCACACCGCTGACCACGATGTTCCGTGTCGGAGCCGCCGTGGAACTCCACAAGGTCCCGGTCCTCCGGGGATTTCTCTGGGGGGAGTGGATGTTCGCCTGTGACTTCAATATCGGTCTGGTGGATGGGGCGGCCGGGCCGCAGACCGGACGGCTCTCCATGGGTCTGGAGTTCAAGCCATGGAGGTTTCTCCCTCTTCGGACAGGAGTATCGTTCGGTGGGCCGGATCGCTACAACTTTGCCCTGGGCGTGGGCTTTCACTTCGGCGTGTTCGATCTGGATCTTGCTTCCGAACATCTCAACTTTTTGTTCTCGGAAGCCGCCCTCGATCACGGGGCGATCGCAATGGGCATGCGCATCAGGATCTAGAGGGCCTGAGGGACAATAGTCAATTGACCATGGACAATTGTCCATCGGCTGTCAGAGGATGTACTTCGAGAGATCCCTATTGCGGACGATGCTGGCGAGGCGTGTCTGGACGCGCTCGCGGTCGATGACCACGGTCGCGATGGGAAGCTCATCGGGAGCCAGGTACAGCGTCTCCTCCAGCAGTGTTGTGAGGATAGTGTGAAGCCGGCGGGCCCCGATGTTCTCCACTTGTTCGTTCACCTCGCTGGCGATGCGGGCAATCTCGCGTATGCCATCGTCACGGAAGTCCAGATGCACACCCTCCGTCTCGAGCAGGGCGGCATACTGCTTGATGAGGGCGTTCTGCGGCACCGTGAGTATCTTCACGAAATCCTCTTCGCTGAGACTATGCAGTTCCACTCTGATGGGAAACCGTCCCTGCATTTCCGGAATCAGATCCGATGGTTTGGCGACATGAAACGCCCCTGACGCGATGAAGAGGATGTGATCCGTCTTCACGGTTCCGTATTTGGTGGCAACGTTGGATCCCTCGACGATCGGGAGGAGGTCACGTTGCACTCCTTCGCGCGAGACATCAGGTCCGCCTGCGTGTCCCTGTTTTCCCGCGATCTTGTCAATTTCATCAATAAAAACGATGCCCGAGTTTTCGACACGCTGCAGAGCGTCCTTGACTGCGGCGTCGTGATCGATAAGTTTCTGGGCTTCCTCGTTGACGAGGATGACGCGGGCTTCTGCGACGGTGACCTTGCGGCGCTTCATTTTTTTCGGCAGCATACCACCGAAC
>DAINBR010000050.1:0-12953 GCA_036732865.1 Bacteroidota bacterium
GCACCGTTTGCAGGCCACGGCCCGATGAGATACGTGAGCAAGATGACGGGGATCATGGCGGCACCGGCGACAACGAGCGCCAAAACGGAAGCCGCGAGATCGTCGAGTGTCCATCCAATTCGTGCCCGGGGGCTCACGACGGAATAGTTGTTGCCGAACAGTGCGAGGGCGAATCCTCCCACAATGCAATGGAGGAACGCAGATCCAATCGTGGCGGGGGCAATCTTCCCGTCGTAGAAATAGAGCGTGATGACGGCGAAACAGGCAAAGGTCATCAGGGTGAGGAAGAGTGCCGTGAAGTTTTTGACCGCGACGATCCGTCTCCAGTTCAGCGGTCTCAAAGCGAGACTTTCCAATTGACCCGGCCACAGATACCACATATTCAGGAAGTATGGCTCCATGCACGCGAACGTTGCCGTGAGCGCGGGGACGAATGGTGATGCGAAGTACGGCCAGAGAGAGAAGAAAGGCACAAGGATCGCCGCGGGGAGTATCACACAATTCCGGGGTTCCTCGAAGAAACGGCGTAGTTCAACCGGGAACAGTAACAGCTCAGGCATAGTGTGCTCCTCCGGCCCATGCGAGTGCGGCCAGGGCGGCAAAGGGGAGAAGCTGCGCGGTGCTGAGAAGAAGATCTCCCGAAAGCGCCGCGCTGCACGACGAAGAGCACCAGCGTAGCGGCATGAGCAGCTCGAGGAGATGTGATCCCGGGAACATGATCGTTGCCGTTGACGTCAGGCAAGCAACAATTCCCAGCGCCGCCAGCGCGACCGCGCCTGACGCGTTCCACCGTTTGAACAGCACAAAGAGCGATGCCGAGATGATAACGAGCGCGATCCCCGGGACAAGAAAGGCAAGGACAACAAAAGGCAGAGTGGCGGGGGTGGGGTGGACCATGAGTGTCATTGAAAAGACGGCGCTCCCCCAGAGGACCACAACGTACCGGTGGCGCAGCAGCGCCTGTACAATAAATGCAAACCTGGCGCTCGGACGCAGGGGGTGAATTCGCGTACGCTTGAGCACGGGGTCGATGGTTTGCAGGTGGATTCCCATGGCAACGATCATCAGCAGGCCGCACTCGAGTGCCAGGAGCGTAACGAGAGCATCGCGCCACCCGGGGCCGGCGACGTACCGTTCGAAGAATGCGCAGAGAAAGATGTTGCCAATCCCCATCAACACGGCGACGACTGTGCTACGCGTTTGAGGAACGGATTCCCGCACGTGGATGACATAGGAAAGCTCGTGCCAGGAGGCTTTCACTTCAAACTCCAGGGGTCGGCTGGAAAGCGACGGTCCTCCACGAGGGGTATCCGCATATCGGGACTCGGAGCTGCGGAGAAGCCCGGCAGTCGGCTGGTTGAAGGCGGAGGCTGGGTTATGGGGATGGTGACGTAGAGCGTATTGTTGGGGAGTTGTAGTTCGAGTTGGGCCTGCGAGCGAATTGAAGCCAGCAAAACCCCTGGCGCGTCCATCAGGGCGAGCTCGTAGAGCACTTCCGCATAGTGGCGCTGTTGGTACTCCTTGCGGGTCTTCTTCCGTTCCTCCAATTCGGGAGTCGACAGCCGGCTGACGGCTTCCCGGAAACCGTTGTGGTCGGCTATGGTGTCGGCCGCGGCTACACCCGCACCAATTGTGGATTGTCGATCCACCATCCACAATTGACTATCAGTCGGGCCCGGATCCCGGACAAAGAGCAATTCGCATCCCGCCATGAATCCGGCCGACAACGCCAATATGAAGATTCTCCCCGACACCTTCCGTCGATCAGAAGTCACGTTGTTTCAGCAAAACGGCTCCTCCCAGAAAGAAGGCGGAAGCTGACAGAAACGACTGCAGGAACGGCTTCCAGTCCATTTCCTGCGCGAGCAGCTGTTTCGCCCCGTTCGTGCGCATGGCGTCGAGCTGCGGGAAGAGATACGACAAGCCGTCGATGAAGCTCCTGTAGATGGTGTTGTCGGAAATGAGAAAGAGGACTGTTTCGCGGTTCTGCAGGACCGGGCCGACAACGAACAGATAGAGATAAACGAGTATGATGGAGACCGGCGTGTTGCGTGTCAGGACGGCAAGGAACACGACGACGGCGTACAGGCAGGCGAACATATAGGTAATGGTAAAAGTCGACAGCAAGATACGCGTGTCCCATACCCCGCATTTAATGCCGAAAATAATCCACGCGCCGGCCATGAAGTAAAGGACATTCACAAAAATTGCAGCCACCGCGCCAAGGTATTTGCCGAGGAGAAGTTCCCATCGTGCGATGGGTTTTGAGAGGTACAGGTCCACCGTGCCTTTCTCAAGCGCATCGGGGATGACGCCTGCCGTGGCAAAAATGCCGAAGAGAATGATCCCGGTGAAGAGTCCGCCTGCCAGGCCGGCTTGCATCCCGCGGATCGCCTCGGCGATCTGATCCTCCGGCATGGGGGGGGACGCCTGCTGACCGAAAACCTGCAGCACCGTCCCGTCGGGTGTGGTAGTTGTTCCTACGGCGGCGGCGAGTCCCAGCAGGACGATGGTGGAGATAGCCGCGAGGATGATGAAGGTGGCTTTTGCCGCGAGCTCGCGCAGCGTGAGTCGTATCAGGGCGAGGAATTTCATGCAGAAACCTCGCGTCTGATGAGATTCAAAAACGACTCCTCCAGAGTACTTCGCTCTTTCACGATATTGATAATCTGCACATGGTGACGACGAAGCATGTCGATCATTGCGTTCAGTCCCGCGATGCTCTCGACATCGATGGTGAGGCCGTTCTTTGCCTCGCTGAACGACAGCACCTTGGCTGCCGCTTCGGTCCGGAATGCTTCGGGAAGCGTACCCTCGATGCCGATGTGGTAGCGTTCGCCGCTCGAAGTGAGTTCGTCCACGGTGCCAACCCTCAGCAGCCGGCCCCTGTCGAGGATCGCGACGCGGTCCGAAATCAACTCCACCTCCGACAGCAGGTGGGAATTCAGGAAAATGGTGGTGCCCCTGGTGCGCAGGTTCTTGAGCAGATCACGGATCTCCGCACGGCCAACGGGATCCACGCCGTCCGTGGGTTCGTCCAGGAAGAGCAGATCGGGTTCGTTGATCATTGCCTGAGCGAGGCCGAGCCGCTGCATCATCCCCTTCGAATACTTCTTCACTTTGGTGTTCCGCCACTCCTTCATCCCGACGAGCTCGAGCATTGAAGTGGTCCTCGAGCGGATGGTGGCGCCTGAAATCCCGCTCAGCGTGCCGAAAGAGTGCAACACCTGTTCTCCCGTGAGGTAACCGGGGTACCGGTGATTCTCGGGAAGATATCCGACGTGTCTGCGGGCTTTGTGATCGGACACCGGAAAATCCATGAGCCGTGCGCTGCCGCCTGTTTTCCGGGTGAGAGAGAGCAGGATCTTGATGAATGTCGTCTTACCTGCACCGTTGGGTCCGAGGAGGCTGAAGATCTGTCCGCTCTCTACATCGAGGGAGAAATCCTGCAGTGCGTGGATCTGCCGTTTGCCGCGGAATCCCGCGGTGTACGTTTTCGAGAGATGAGATGTGGAGATGGCGATCATATGTCAACGCGTGATCGAAATTCGTGTCTTCACCGAAGATTCACCGTCCGCGCCAGACACCTGTCGCGCAGCGTGGCACCGTGTGCAGCGTCGCGGAAATGTTCAACCACAAACTTCTCAGTCGCCCTCGCGCGCTCACCCACCAGATCGGGCGCCATGTAGGTCGGATCAAAGATGTCCGGCTTCTCTTTCGGAAGACGGGCCACCTTCCGGCCGATACGCATGAGCCCGCGCGGCTCATAGCCCGCCTGGGCGAGGAGCGCGGTGGCGACACGGTCGGCCTCGATCTCGTACTCGAGCAAGCGCGGTGAAACGAGCCGTTCGTACATCTGCTGCATCAGTTCATCGAGTTCGGCCTCATCCTGCGTCTTTCCTCCGGTCTCTCCTTCAAGCTCATTGAACGCATCATCCGCCTTGATGTGCACCTTCCGTTTGCCCATCTCCTGTGCACCGTGTTTCCGGATGACGTGCGCCATCTCGTGGGCGATGATGGCGGCGAGTTCTGATTCGTCGTCGCACAACTGCACGGCGCCTTTGGTTATGAAGACGTACCCTCCCGGAAGTGCAAATCCGTTGACCGCCGGGTCGTCCAATATGAAGACCGTGAAATCCCAGTCATACACGGATGAATTCGCGGCCAGCGTTGCGCAAATCATGTTGACGTACTCGACGGCCGTGCGATCGGTACTAAACCCTCTTTCGATCAGCCGCGCGGCGATTCCAAGTCCAACCTGCTGTTCCTCAATGCCGGCGTCATACTCGATCGGTGCGAGGTCTAGATCTTCCATCTTGAGCGATCCAGCCAGCCCGGCTTTGTTTGCTTCCACTTCCTTGCGGAACGCGTCGAGATCGGCTTCGCGGAACGTTTTGGCTGAGTTCTTCAGGACTTTCTCGACCGATCCAGGAGGAGTCTGGGCGCGTTTCTCGGCAAAGCCGCGAATTGCGGCGGAGACCCCGGCACGCGATGCCTTCGGCGAGCTCCAGACGTTCTCCAGCTTCATCACCCGCGCAGCTGCGGGTTTTGAGTCGGTCAAGCTATTGGACGACATCCACCCCGCCTTTTTGTCGGTCAGTTTCACCTTGAGCCAGGAACCGTCATGCGTGACGATGTTGACGGCGGTATTTTCCGGGACGACCGCCACCAGCTCGTAGTACGCTCCCGGACCTTCGCGTATGTAATTGTTGTCCCGTTTCGTAAACGCCGTCTCAGCACAGGTTGTCAGCGCCAGTAGTAAGAGCAGCGCACCGAAGAATGCAGTCCGTTTCATATTCAGCCCTCCTGGTTATTTCGATGTCATGGTGTAGACTCCGTCCCAGTCATCGGGCAGAGCTTGTTGTGAAAGTTCGGCGCAACGTTTCAGGTACAATGTTGACGGCATGGGGTTGGGATCGACCTCGTGGATCTTGGTGAACACCCCGATGGCCTTTTCAAATTCCCGCTGTCTGTAGAGCTGGAGCCCTTCCGTGAACGCTCCGATGATATCCGCCTGCAGTACGGAGATTGTGCCCGCGCGACCGACCAGCTCGAAAATGCGGATGGGGATTGCTTTCCCCTTCACTTTGAGGAAATCCAACGGCCGTGCAGCGATGGCGTCCTCGGCCTGTTGGTATGTTGTTTCGCTCACGATGATGGTCGTGCCGAAGACCTTGTTCACGCCTTCCAACCGCGATGCCACATTCACTGTGTCGCCGATCGCGGTGTAGTCAAGACGGCTGCTGCCGCCGATGTTACCGATGACCATGTTGCCAGTGTGAAGACCGATGCGCGTGACGAACAATGGCATATCGGGATCACGGTCCGGCCGGGTATGATACCGGGCGAGAACCTCCTGTACCTCCAGCGCAGTCAAACACGCGACTCGGGCGTTATCCGCGCGCGGAATCGGCGCACCGAATATCGCCATGATGGCGTCGCCGATATATTTATCCAGCATGGCTTCGTTGCGCAGGATGACGTCGCTTGCCACCGAAAAATACTGGTTCAGAAAATGGACAAGCTCCTTTGGTGACATGCGTTCGGCGAACGACGTGAAATCCTTTATGTCCGAAAAGAATGCGGTCGCCTCGATGGTCTTTCCCCCGAGTTCGACCTGGGCGGAATTCTCGAGGATGTCCGCCACGACATGCGGACTGAAGTACCTGTTAAACGCTCGCCGCAACATTCTCCGTTGCTGACCCTCCACGGCGTAGCTGGTCACCGCAGCCAGAGCGTACGTGGTCGCCACTGTGGCGAGGGGTGCGACGAGAGGCAGCCAGAGCAGCTCCCAGCGGAACAGGGTGAAAGCGGCGACAATATAAGCCACTAACAGCACGAGAATCACCAGGGAAGCAAGCCAAACCCTGCGGATGCGGTAGAACGCCAGCGCGGCAAGAACAGCAAGCAACACTGCAAGGGCGTAGCCGCCCCACGCCGGCGTGCGGGTGATGAAGTGCCGGTTCAAGAGGTTGCTCAACAGGGTGGCCTGAATTTCCACGCCGGGATATATCTCAAGAAAAGTGAACGGAGTCGGCTTGAAGTCCCAGAGCCCCGTGGCCGAACCACCGATGAGAACGCATTTGTCGCGGAAGAGATCCGGGGAGACATCCGGTGCAAGACCGGCCCGCATCTTCACTCCCGAGACGATGAGCGCATGTGCGGAGTAGTAACGGAAGACGCCGCCGGGTCCGCCCTTTCCGTACCAGTACAGTAGGAGCTTCCCGTCTCCATCAAGCGGCAGGGAAGAGAGAACAGAGTCGACGGCCCGGGGCGGGGTCGTCGTGGCTTTGAGGTTTGCCGCAAATGCGAACTGAGGAACCCTGCTGGTATCGAAATCATATGTCAGCTGACTTTGTCGTGCTATCCCGTCTTCGTCGGTGTCGAAATTTGTCGCGCCCAGGAAGGCAGCATTCTCCTGGAAGAGGGGAAGCGGGGCGACCACCCGGTCATACAGCCCCGATCCGGAAGAATCTTCTCGACTCGGCAACAGATGGCGAGCGATCAACGAGCCACCTGGCTGGTCTCCCTGCTCGCCTCTGGCGAGACTGAAACCGAGCACAACATTCTTGCTGGAGGCCATGGCGTCGGCAAACGCCGCATCGGATTCGCTACCGTCGAGTTCGAGCCGGTCCTCATCCTTTTGGGAGAAATCGTAGTCAAATGCCACCACTTTCGGTTGGGCACCCCGCAGAAATCCAAGGAGGAGGCCGTAATACTCCCTGGGCCATGGCCACTTCTGCCCCCTTGTCGACGCAAAGAAATCCAGGCTGTTCTGGTCGATTGCCACGATGACCACGTTGGTGTCGGCCCATTCCGGGTGGGATTCGTACCGGAAACGCAAATCCAGCGTTTTGAGTTCAAGCGTCTCGAAGAGCGTGAGGCTGGAGAGTCCGATACCCACGATGCATCCGAACGCCACCACAGCGACCATCATTGCCGGGCGCGATTTCTGGAGCCGATTGGTGAGGGAGGAGACGGGTGTCATCAGGCACAAAAGTACGGTTTGATGCGAATAAACGCAAGCACTTCATTTGCTTGTTGCAGAGGAATGCTTTACATTCGTGGAAAATAGCGTCAGCCGTACGTAACAAACCACACTAACGAGGAGGTGCCTATGCGTTTCGCTCACAACGGTCTGGTGGTGATTGTGCTCATGCTCATTTGCGCATCAGCCTTCGCCCAACAGCAAAGGGGAGACGTTGAACTGCAGTTCCAGGGGATGTATTTCACCACGGTCGGCTCGGATTTCACGTTCGGGCAGGGGACCATTTCGGCCAAAATTGGTCCGTACATCACCGACAACCTCCAGGTTGGCATCGGTCCGACTCTGAGCATTACGACCACGACAGACTTCTCTGTCGGTCCAGCCCCAACGTTTACCCTGACCGAGGACACCAAGACTACAACAACCTTCGGGAGCACGGCATTCCTCGTCTACTCTTTCCTGATGAGAAACGCCAAGGCTGTTCCTTATGTGGGCGCACAGTACTTCAAGCAGGATTTCAGTGATAGCGATGACAAGGGAAGTGTCGGCATCAATGCCGGTTTGAAGTACTACTTTGCGAAGAAGACCGCCATCGACTTCAGTGGCAACTACCTGTTCACCCTGAACGAGGGACAGGAAGGCGGTCTCCTCATGTTTGCAGTCGGTCTCAGCTTCCTGCTCTAACTTCATTCACGACAATCGCGGGACCATACCCATGACACGGTGGCCGCTCAACGCGGCCGCCGGGTTGCTCTGTCTTGTACTGAGCATCCCGGTGACTGCTCAAGATATCCGGGTGACGGCGCATGCCGTCCTCCAGCCGGAGGAAAACGAAGAAGTCGCTGCGCTTGCATTCCCCTCCCACGGGTCGCTCCTTCTGACGGGTGACAGGAGCGGCGCGGTCTACTGCTGGGACCTGGAGAAGAAACAGGTGATCAACACCGCAAAGCTGGAAGAGGCGGTTATCTTCCTTGCCTTTCTCAGCGGTGACCGGTCGTACGTTGCCGTGGACGGGGCGGGTGAGGTCACCGTCCACGATCTTCTGAAAGGCCCGACCGGAACATCCTTCCGCACGAAGGGGAAACCGGAGCGTCTGGCAATCGATGCAGGGAAGCAGTACCTCGCCGTCGCAACCGGCGACGAACGGGTGGAGCTGTTCGACCTCAAGGGACTGATGCCGGCCGGATCCATCGATGGCAGTGACAAGATCGACGATATTCTTTTTTTGGGATTTGACAGATTGGGACAACAACTCGTCGCCGTGATGCAGCTCGGCGACGTTGTTGCGTGGAACCCGGCGACGATGAAGCCGCTTCGCACAGTGGCACTGGCGGGCGGCGAGCTTCACGGCTCGCAGTCGGTCGTCCACGCGGCGGCAACGAATCGCGCGACTAATGTCTTTGCCGTGTCCCTTGAGGAAGTCGCCCTGCCCAAAGGAGGCGTCATGAGCGGTCGTGATCTTGAGCGCCGCAGCGCCATCATCGCCTACGATTGGCAGAGCGGTGCGGAAGTCAAGCGGGTCAAGACGCCCTCAACGGCAGAGGTGATGGCCCTCGGGCCGGGGAACGATCATGTGGCTGTCGCGGGGGACGAAGACAACACCATCGCCCTTATCGACCTGCGCAAGGGAGAGAGCGGAAGCACCGTGACCATGACCCAGCGCCCGAAGGTGCTGGCCGTGTCTGATGACAATAGCTGGCTGGCAGCCGGAGGCGATGATGGTGCGGTGGCCGTCTGGAAATTGCAGTTCAAGGGTGAGGCGAGCGTGGTGTCCGGTACGCTGCCGTCGCTCAGCGGAAGAATTCGCGCGCGGGCGGGAAGCACCGAACCGGCCCTCCCTTCCGGCACGCCGGTCAAGCTCGCTATTCTTTCGTTCAAAGCGAAAGGTGTGCCGGCCGAAGTAGCCGACGTCTGCATCAGCACGATGTCCAATGCGCTCTCGAATGTGGACTACGTGACGCTTGTCGAACGCGATCACATCGAGGGCATTCTCAAGGAGCAGCGGTTCCAGTTGAGCGGGCTGACGGAAGACCAGGGTGTGAGTGTCGGGAAAATCCTGAAGGCCGATGTTGTGCTCCTGGGCACGGTGGGAAAGCTCGGCACGAGCATCGTCTTTTCGTCACGGCTGATCAATGTGGAAACCGGGAGAGTGATGAAAGGCCGCGAAGTCATCTGCGAAGAGTGCCGCGATCAGGATATGTACGACGCAATCAATATGCTGGTGTCAACCATCGCTCGATAACCGGAGAAGGATCATGAGGTCAAACGGATTTTTCCGGGCCGGAGGGGTGCGACGGGGCAGATGGAGTTATGGCATCTGGCTAGTCGCATGCCTTTTGCTCTGTGCGAGCGGGCTGGGGAACGCCCAGGAGCGTCCGCGCTGGGCACGGGATCTCCCGAACCTTCCAGCGAAGGCAGGGTGGTATCAGGGGTTGGGAATGGCGAAGGCGGAGGGAAAGGGCGATTCCGCGTGGGAGGATGCTGCGGGCCGCGCGCGCTCCCAGATCGCATCACAGATCAAAGTCCGCATCAACAACAACGTCACGAGGGCCGTTCAGGAGATGACGACCGGCACCGATATTACGGTGTCAGACGCCTACGCGTCGACGACGGAACAGATCACGACCGCCACGCTGGAGGGGATCGTGTTGGACCGGTGGTACGACGAGGATGCGGAGATGCTCTATGCGTACGGGGCCATCTCGCAGGCGGAAGTCGAGGAGCGTTTCAGGGAGAGGATGCAGGATGCCGTATCTTCCGCGCGGGTGTACCACACAGCGGCCCAACGGGCTATGGATCAGGATGACCCATTTACGGCATGCGGCCAGCTGCTGGAGGCCATGAAGGTCGTTTCACTGGCTGAGGCGTCGCTGGAGAGGACACTTTCCGCCTCGTTCGAGGGTTCCGGCCCCAGCGTGCCGGTGCTTCCGGTGCTCCAGAGTCAGCTGTGCGGATATCTCAGCCGGCTCCAATTCGAGGTCCAGGGTGGCAATCGCCAGGAAGCCCAGCGCGCCAAGGCGCTCGCGGAACCGCTCCATGGGCGGGTGATGTACAGGTCTGACCGCGGCGTCGTACCGGTGCAAAACGCACAGCTGGCAGCGACGTTCGTGCCGCCCGCCACAGGAAAGCTCCCGACGGATTTCCGCACGTCGTCCGGCGGCGAATTCAATATCCCTGTGAACGAAATAACTTCCGGCGAAGCAAACAACCGGATCCGGGTAACGCTCGCGTTGCCGGGTCTTGCCGCGTTCGCAGGACGATTCCCCGATCTCGCCCGGTGCAATAACTCCGCGTTCGTGGATTTCTCGTTCCTGTTGAAGAGCAGGAGTTCGTCGACCGTGGCCATCCGGATCGTGGAATCCAATCTCGGCGTTCCGCGGGTAAAATCATCGGTGCAGGAACAAATCCAGCGTCTCCTGGTAGGCGGACGGTATACCGTAATTGAGGATTCAAAGGTGCTGCGATTGGTGCCGGAGAATCAGCTCACACAGGCAATCACCAGCGGCGACTACCATGCAGTGACCGGCTCGCTGGGGAAGATTGCGGAGATCGCTGTCATCGGCCAGGTGGAGGCAACCGAGCGGAGCAACCCGATGCCGCAAATGTTTTTCAGCTCCGGGCGTGCGGTGGTGCACGTACTCGACTGCAAGACCGGAGTGGTGCTCGGGAGCGTCATTCTTGAAAACGAAAAAGAAGGTGGGGCAACGTACCAAAATGCCGGAAGCCGTTTGTTGGAGGCGATGGCCAAGAAAGTCGGTGATCTTGTTAAGGCGGAGATTGACAAAGCCCTGGAGTAACTCTCTTACTAACCCTATATCAAAGGAGGCAACAATGCGCACAACGATTTTGGCAGCAATGCTCGTGGTGGTTGCGGTCGCCCTGGTGGGATGCGGTAGCGGGATACCGTCCTGGTATCCGAACGCGCCCCAGGATCCATTGTATTTGCGCTCGGCCAACGCTGCAACTTCGCAGGATATGCAGGTGGCCATCGACAAAGCCTCCACCGGAGCCCGTGCCGAATTGGGCCGGATGCTGGAGACCAAAGTGAACGCATTGCAGAAAAGGTTCGAAGATGAAACCGGTGTAGGCCAGGAGGCGACGTTGCTGGCGCAATTCACGCAGGCGACAAAACTCGTGGTTTCCACCACGATGAACGGCAGCAAGATGAAGGATCACAAGACGGTCAGAGAGGGAGACCTGTACCGGGCATTTGTGATGATGGAGCTCCCGATCGGCTCGGCGAATGAAACGCTGCTGCAGGAGATCAAAAACAACAAGGACCTCTACACGCGCTTCCGTGCATCCGAAACGTACAAGGAACTTGACACCGAGGTACAGAAGTACGAGCAGTTCAAGAAGGAAATGAAGTAGCCCGCACCACCCTCTAGGGGGTGAAGGGACGGATTCAGTTTGAACGGGGGATGCTGCACCTGTTTGACGCGGCATCCCCCGGCTCCGTATCGTACGCATATTCCGCGCAGTGAACATGACGCCGCCCATGAAACAAATTGCACATCTGGATCTCGATTGTTTCTTCGTGTCGGTCGAGCGCCTGAAAGACCCCGGGTTGATCGGGAAGCCCGTGGCTGTGGGCGGTGCCCCCGGCGGTCGCGGCGTGGTGGCATCGGCTTCGTACGAGGCCCGCGCATTCGGCGTGCGCTCCGCAATGTCTACGGCGCAGGCATTGCGTCTCTGTCCGCACCTTATCCTTGCGCGATCCAGCCATCATGAGTACGGTGAAATCTCAGACCGCCTGGCGACACGGATGGAACAGCTGGCCCCTGTCGTGGAGCGGGCATCCATTGACGAAATGTACATGGATTTTACCGGATGCGAATCGCTCTATGGCAACGACCTTCCGGGATTCATGCGCACAATTCAGCGGCTCGTCGCGGAGGAATTTCGCCTCCCTTGTTCCATCGCACTCGCGACCAGCAAGACGCTCGCCAAGATCGCCGTGGGCACCGTGAAGCCCAACGGCGTCTGCACCGTGCCGGCGGGCCGGGAAGAATTTTTCCTTGCGCCGCTTTCCATTGCGGTCATTCCGGGCGTCGGTGCCAAGACGGAGGAGACGCTCCGCGCGCGGGGATTCCGGACGATCGCCGATCTTCAGATGGCAACCGAAGAACGGCTCGTTCAGCTTCTGGGAGCCTCCGGCGGCTGGTTGTATGGGGTGGCGCACGGCCGCGGGAGCGACACGGTGTCGGTCGGGCATACACGGAAAAGCATTAGCAGGGAAGAGACATTCAGCGAGGACCTCCGATCGCTTCCCGATCTCGAAGAGGAACTCCATGCGCTTGTCGAAGACGTGTGCGGTAGCGTGCGAGAGCAGGGCTGGAGGGCTCGCACCATACAGGTGAAGCTGCGGTATGCCGACTTCACGACTATTACGCGAGCACGGACCATCGATCCCACTGATGACGATCCGGTGATCTTCGAGACGGTCAAGGGCTTGTTTAACGGGGCATACGACAAACGCCAGGCAGTAAGGCTGCTCGGCGTTCAACTCTGCAATTTCGACGATGCGTCACAGATGGAGCTCCCCCTGAATCCGCAACGGGTGCAACGCGAGGAACTGCTGAAAGCGGTGGATAAGATCCGTGCCCGCTTCGGCGATGATGTGATACATGTGGGACATGCATGAACGAGCCGTTGGCCATCGTCGATCTCGAAACCACGGGGATGAGCGCGCTGTACAGCCGCATCATTGAAATCGGTATACTTCGTGTTGAGGGAGGCAAGGTCCGGAAGGCGTATTCCACGCTTGTCAATCCGGACTGTTACATTCATCCGATGATCGAGCAGCTGACCGGGATATCCAACCGCGATGTGGAAGATGCTCCCTCGTTCTCTTCGATTGCCCGCGACGTCTCACGCGTACTTGACGGCGCGGTGTTCGTCGCACACAATGCGCGGTTCGACTACGGATTCCTGAAGGCCGAATTCGCCAGGACGGGCCGTGAGT
>DAINBR010000051.1:0-10171 GCA_036732865.1 Bacteroidota bacterium
CGTTCCTGTAGCTCTCCCACGAGCTGTTCAAAGTCGCCCGCGATCGCGGCAAGGTCATCGTTCATGACCTTTCCCCAATGGTGCATCGCCTTCCCTCTACGCTGCTTCCACTCCCCCTCCATCCGATCCCAGTTCATGGGTCTGTTTCCTTTCTCACTTTCTGTCGTTCGCGATTTCGGGGACCGTTGTCGGCATTCCGTTGCTCGCACTAGTGGCTCCCGAAGTTTTCGAGGCATTCGCTCCGAGCACTTCCGCAAGCTTGGCCTCACGAGCGGCAACTATGGCGATATGCCGCGCTTGAGACGATTGGGGATTTTTCCGGAAAGCCTTCTCCGCCAGAGCCAGGGTCTCTTGAGCCTTGCGCAACTCCGTCGGCGCGTGTTTGCTTGCGGGGGTCGCGCTCGCGTGCGCGCAGGCCTGACGCGCGCTTATGAGCTCTGCTGGGGGCAAGATCGTAGCGCAGCCCACCAGTAGTCCCGAAACGACGATGATCAGGAGACGCGCTATGGATTTCAATGTTACATCCTTTCTCTTGGTACCTCAACTATTCTAAGGCAATTGAAGTATACAGAACTGTGCGACAGATTGAATCGGCTGAAAGGATGAAAAAGGAACTAATCCTCGAACTGTGTCTCGGGGCCGTACCAATCTATGCTGAGCTTTATGTTCGGAGGGAATGCAGGGAAGAGACCAAGAGCAGGATATACGCGTGTTATGCGGACCCAGGGATCGTAAAGGCCTTGGTTCTTGGCCTAAACAGGCGAAATTTGGCCATTATCGACTTTTTTCAACCACCTAGAATCTTTTTGGCGCAGTTATTGTTATATTAGTGCGATGAAAAAGGTACCCTATACGATTTGCCGCCAGTGCGGGCGGGATTTCCCTGGAAACCCGAGCATGCGCCGCTGCCCTACGTGCCGGAAGAAAGAGGCACAGTATCGCGCACAGCGTGAACGGATGAAGCGGAATCTGCCATACTACCTCAAGACGGATATCTAACCATCGTCGTTGCCATTTCACCGGCAGAGCTCGTGGTAGCGCTCAAGTGCACCCGGCTCCCCGAGAGCGACACTCCTTCTTAGCGCAAGACAGCCTTCACGGTTTTCGCCCCTGAGGAACTGGCATTCGCCCAGCATGAACCAGGCACCTCCGTCCAGACTGTCCGCCAAGACCACTTTCTGAAGCGCATCCACTGCTTCTTCGATCCTCCCGCTCGTCTTCAGCGACAACGCTTTGTTGTACAATACAAACGAGCAGGAATCGCACTCCCCCAACGCTTGATCGTAATCGGTGATAGCTTCATCATATCTTCCCATCCCGTGCAGCAGCCGCCCTCGTTCGTTGAGGACATAAGGGTCATCGGGTGAAATTATTACACACTTGTCCAGCAGTGCAAGCGCCGACTCCGATTCTCCTATCTCGCTCAGGAGAAGGGCGTATTCCATTTTTGCAGTGACATCATACGGGTCCAGCCTGATGATGTTGACAAGGTCCTGCCGCATGAGCAAACTCAGGACTGTCCGCAGGTTTTCTTTCACGGGACGTTCAAGTTCCCCCACATCTGTCTCTTCGAGAAGCTCGCGCCTCAACCGGAGGATCTTGAAGCGCTCCCACCGGAAATCTCCGTTTTGTGGCTCCACTTGAACCGCGCGCTCAAAGTCGGTTTGAGCGGACTCGATCTCGCCAAGTTCTCTCGATGCGAGACCGCGGCTGAAGTATGCGACGGGAGATTCAGGTCGGAGTTGGATTAACCGGGAGAAGACTTCCCGGGCTTGACGATAGGCACCGGAGGATAGTAATTGGTCCCCTTCATCTTGAAGTAGCTCTGCAGAATTCCGGCATCCGGTAAGCGGGAGAATCCCTGCCAGGAGAATAACTGCACACAGGATTCTGTGCCGAGGAATCCTGCCACTCCGCCTGCGGACCGTGCTTACGGCACAGACGGGAAGGTGACTGATATGGAAGTGCCCGACTCGCGCTCGCACTCGAGAGTCCCTTTCAGCTGCCTCGCAAGATGGTTCACGAGGTGAAAGCCGATCGACTTTGGGCGACGGGGGTCGATGTCTTTACGCAATCCCACACCCCCATCTGCGACGCGCAACATCAAACCATCCTCTTTCATCCGGCGGAATTCCACGGTAATTTCGCCGCGGGTTCCTTCGGCATAGGCATGGCGAAGCGAGTTCTGGAGCAATTCTTGAAGTATCAGAAGCGTGTGAGCGGTACGTTCGGCGTCGAGCTCGCAGGGGTCGGCTTCCACCCTGTACGTCAGACGAGGCGTGCGGTTCTGCTTGAAGAGGTCGGCAGTCAGCGTCTGAATATGACGTTCGATTCCGATGGGTTGCTTGGCGCCGTAGATCCGTTCATAGATATCCAGGATGGACTGAAGCCGATTCTTGAGCGCGAACAGGTCCATTGCGGCGTCCCTGCTCTTGACCGCCGTAAGCATCTTCAGGATACATGAAAGGTTGTGCGTGTACATGCGCAGGTGATTCCGCACCGTTTGACCGATTGATGACTGTGCGGCATGCATTGCCTGCGCGTATTGCTCCGCGTGCTTCCGCTCGGTGATATCCTGCGCCGCACCCATGATCCGCACGATGTGCTGTTTCGTCTCGTCCCAGAGAGGGTGTGCCTCGTCACGCCACCAGCGGTGTTCCCCGTTCTGAGAGACGATCCGGTATTCCGCAACACCCTGTTCCCCGGAGAGCAAATGGGCCAGCCTGTTTTTCACAGCAGGGTTGTCGTCGGGGTGCACATGATGGGGCAGATCGCTCAGCGCATCCACCGACAGTCCTGTCTTCCGGAATTCGTCGGTCACCCAGTCGGTGGCCATGGACCCATCCGGGCGCACGGAAACCGAATAGGCAAAGCCCGGTGACATTTCGGCGATGGCCCGGTACCGTTGTTCGCTTTCGCGCAGACGCCGGTCCATTTGGGCCCTATACAGCGCGATTTCGATGATCGTGCGCAGCTCACGCTCTTCAAAGGGTTTCAGCACGTATCCGAACGGTTCCGTCACCCGAGCACGCTTGAGCGTAGCGTCGTCGGAATAGGCCGTCGCGTACACGATCGGGATATCCGCAGCCTGTCGAATATGCTCTGCTGCCTGGATGCCGTCGATCGGGCCTTTCAGATGCACATCCATGAGGATGAGATCGGGATGGAGATCCCTGGCTTTGCAGATAGCCTCCTCACCAGTCGTGCAGACACCGACCACGCGATACCCCATCGTTGTGAGTCTGCGCTCGATATCCTTCGCCATGATGAGGCCGTCTTCGACCACAAGAATGCGCGCAGAAGTGCCCGTAAGTGTCCCCCCCTTTTGGGAATCACCGGAACGGCTGGTCATACGCATCAATTGGAGTGTGTGGGTAAACCGGGGAACTGGCGGTGACGCGTGGACTCATTCATCCGCGCGGCGTCGGACTTCAATTATCGTCGCCCGGTGCTCGCCAAACTTGCTGAAATACACCAGCACAGCAGCCGGTTCGGTCGAACCCGGTTGATCGCCGGCGAGAGTAACGTTGGAATAGTGCCAGCGATCTTTTGCATCATAGGTGTACAGGCCGGTGGGGTCACCCAAGGCTTCACGGACCTCGTCGCGGGTCTTGCCCTGCAGAGCCTTCAACTCCGGCTCCGTCCAAACAACTTCCGGGCGATCATTCTTGTCCGACGAGCACCCGGCAGCGATAAGAAGTACAAAAAAGAGCAGGACTGGCCTTCTCATGATGCATCTATGGAATGTACGCTTTCAACCCGGGGAAAGCAAATAGAGCGCGTGCTCATGTATGTAGTGTTCCACTTCGGGGGTGACCATCCAGTGGATTGACCGCCCCTCGCAAACCCTCCTCCTGATGTCGCGAGAGGCAATGCCGATCTCCGGGACGGCGCAAAGCTGCATTTGCCCGGCGTAGGGGGTGTTTCGTTCCGGAGCCTTGTACCCCGGACGAGTCATCACCACGACACGCGCGATTCTGAGAATCTCCTCCGGGTCTCTCCACGTGCCAAAATCGGCCAAATTGTCCATCCCAATGATCAGCGTCAGCTCGACACCCCGGTGCTCATGTTGAAGGATCTGGAGCGTCTCGACGGTGTAGGACACCCCACCCCTTTTCACCTCCAGGTCTGAGACTTCCATATGCGGCACACCGGCAACGGCAAGGCGCACCATGGAGAGACGGTGCTCCGGGTCGGTGAGCACCCGGTCGCGCTTGTGGGGCGAAGTGGCCGAAGGGACCAGGATGATCCGTTCGAGACCGAGCGATTCGCGGACATGCGAAGCCACGAGCAGATGCCCGATATGTGGAGGATCGAACGTGCCGCCGAAAACACCGGATGAAGGAGGATTTGAGGAAAAACCGGGCGTCATATGCTGGTCCTGGAGATCACGAGTGAGGCCGGATCAAAAAAGAACTCCGAGCACATCGTATTTCAAACAGCCTCGCACAACTGCGGTGAAGTACACAAACGGCAACAGAGTGAAGCCGGCGGTTTCCTTCAGCGCATGGAACCGCAGACTTCGGAGTCCCTGGTACTTGTAGCGGAAGAGCCATCCACACAGGAACACCACACCAGCTGCAGCCAAGGCCACAGGAAGCGACCCCGCCAGAAGCCCTCCAAACAACGTAATCAGTGCAAGTAAATCCAATAAAGCAACATAGTGCTGCGGACGATGTACCACCAATGGTCCACAAGTTTTCACCTCAATCGACTTCCGGTACCGTTTTGGGTGGCGTTTGTAGAGAAGGGCGTCAAAATAATACCGTCGCGCATGCCGGTAACAGTCGGACATCGTCTGAAACTGAAGGGGATGAACCACCAGGAGGTCTTTGTCGAAGAACACCCGTGCTCCCGCATCGAGGAGGCGGAAGCCGAGGTCCGAATCTTCCCGGAAATAGAGCTTCTCGTTCCGGTCAAAGAAAGCGGAGCTGTAGCCCCCCGTAATCAGAAAGAGGTCACGCCTGACAAAAAGGTTGCAGGGGATATAAGAAACTCGACCCGGGTCCTCAAACTGACGCACAGCTGCGTGCGAACCCGGATACCCGGTGTACCCCTCAAGTACGTCCCACTCCCCGTCTTCCAGCGTCTTAAAGGCCTGTTCCAGCCAGGTTCGAGACGGGGTGACATCGTCTTCTGTAAATGCGAGAAAGCGGCCGCGTGCCAACGCTGCAGCGGCGTTCCGTGCCCGGCCCGCTCCCCCATTCTGCAGCTCCAGAATGGTCAACGCGAAGGGAAATGACAGCGAGCGCAGGTACTCAGCAGTCCTGTCGGTCGAGCCGTCCACTGCAACAATCACCTCGAGATCCCGCCAGTCAAACGTTTGTGCTGCAAGAGATTCCAGGCAATGTCTCGCACCCTCCTTCCGGTTGTACGTAGGCATGATGACCGTGAAGAAAGGAGTCGTCATGAGGCACCCCCTCCCTGCAACATCAAGAGGAAAACCCGTCGATACCCACGCAGAGCCGACTGCGCCCGGCTCCGCCGGCGACCTCCCGTGCACACGCAAAGAACTCCCCAGGCGATCAGACGCACTGCACTCCGCTTCAGAATTATCCCCCGGAGCAGGAGCTGCTCCCAGGGGGAGTGGTGCTTCTTGAAAAATTGAAGCAGGCTGCGATGGTATGTCGCAAGCCGCTGTTCGTCGAAGTGCCCGAACGCGCCTCCGCCCAGGTGCACCACTCTGGCTGCCGGGACGTACCAGACCTCGCCCCCGGAGTCATTCATCCGTTTGCACCAGTCGGTTTCCTCAAAGTACATGAAGAACGACTCGTCCAGAAGCCCGATACGGTCAACTGTCTCACGCCGGACCATAAGGCATGACCCCTGGACGTAGTCCACCATCCGCGGCACCGCCGGATCCGCGTACAGTTCGCGGTGCGCGCCGAAAAGCCGCGTACGCGGAAACAGACGGTCCAGGAAAAGCGCCTCCACAAACAGGTTCCAGAGCGACGGGAATCGTACTCCGGTCCGTTGAGGAGATCCATCGCCGTTCAGGAGGGCAGGTCCGCACGCAGAGACGTTTGCATGGAGATCCATGAATTCAATAAGGCGGTCGCACGCGCCACTCCTGAGAACCGTGTCCGGGTTCAACAGGAGGCAGTAACGTCCCTGCGCGAGGGAAATCCCCTGATTGTTCGCAGCCGCGAAACCCCGGTTCACATCGTTCCGGTGGCACACGGATTCAGGCATCACCGAGCGTACGTATTCGAGAGTGTTATCGGCGGAATTGTTGTCCACAAGAACAACCTCGTACGAGTGCCCTGCCGTCGCAGCGGGGATGGAGGGGAGACAACGCTCCAGGTCCTGCCTGGAATTCCAGCTTACGATGATGATTGACAAATCAGTCATAGTACGGCAATCTCACGATGCGCGCATACACACGCCCGGCTGCATTGAGAAACCTCGAAACACGGCCATCCCCAGGAACGACGGTGGGACTCATCAGCTTGAGAATCTCGGAGTCGTGCGCACGGCGTGTTTTCTGCCAGACTCGTCGCTGTGCAAAGATCCATGCCGGGTGACACAAACACCAGAGATACGCTTGCATGATTCCCAAAAGTGATTTCCTGCCGCGAGCGAGGCTCAATGCGACTTTGGCAAGCGTATCGGCGAACGCCAGAGGCGACAGTTTTAGCAGCGTGACCGGTGAATACAGGATGAGACAATTCAGCATCCGGTTGCGTTCCTGATAGAACGTCACCAGACGGCCCGGTTGCTTTTTCGTCGATGCGCTTCCCCGGTGTTGCACAACTGATCCCTGGGCCATTCGCACGTCAAAACCGGCAAGGCGCATGCGCCATGACAGGAACAGATCCTCCTGGTAAAGAAAATATTCCGGCGGAAACGGGTCGCCGACGACGGACTTACGGAACATAACCGAAGCACCACCGGCGAAGAAGACGCGGGAGAGGTCGGTAAAGACTCTCATGATGTTGTACCCGAGGTAATTCACAGAACCGTTCATATCGTAGAATTCCGCAGATACGCCGTCGGTCACAACTCGAGACGCAACCACCCCAGCACCAGGCTTATCCAGGTACTCCAGCAGGCCGGGGATCCAGTCCACCCCAACTTCAGTATCGTTGTTCAGGAGTACGATGATGTCACCGGTCGCCGCACGCACGCCGACGTTATTGCCTTCGGCAAAGCCAAGGTTTCCCGCTTGAGGGAGGTATCGCACTGCGGGAAACTCCTTCTCAACCATCGTGCTGCTCGCATCCGTGGAGCCATTGTCTACAAGAATGACTTCCATCGGCCTATACGCTTGTGCAAACACGCTGCGCAGGCAGGGTCCCAGGAGATCCGCGCCGTCGTAGTCGACGATCACTACACTGACGAGCTGTGGGTTGGCAGCCGCCATGATCAGACCGGTTTGCGCAAGACCAGCACGACTTCCCCTTCACCCATCTGAATGCACTCGATATTGTAGCTCAGGTTCAACACCTGCGGAGCCCGTCGCACGAGATCTACCAGATCCTCCAGCGTCCACACGTGGTAGTGAATGCTGTAGTTCTGTGCGATCAGTTCGTCCGTCCGCTTTGCGATCCCTGCGGGATCCGCGATATGCTCGACGTGCTCCACCCAATCCTTGAAATGTTTCGTCCGGTACCACGCGGGACCTTCGCGCAGGTCCTGCTCAATATGGTCGAACGGGGTCACGCTTCGTGGCGCATCAAACGTGTAGCGTTTGTCGGGGACGCACATGAACAGGATCCCCCCGGGGCCTAACACGCGGACCAGTTCCGTGAGTGTTTGGAGCGGATTCTCGCAATGTTCGAGGAAATGATTTGCCACGACGAAATCCTGCGAGCCATCAGCAATCTTCGACAGTCGCTCGCCGTCGTCGATGATGTCAACCGGCACGAGATCCCGGCTGGCAAGCTCCGGATACTGCCGCCGCAGGTCCTCACGCGACATCCGGTCCACGTACCGCGCGTGCGCCCCCCGGGGAAGTTTCAGGGGATTGTGGAGCGCTCCGATTTCAATTCCGTCACCTTTCAAGTAGTGCGCAGCAATCGCCTCCCGGTCAAGATTCCGGAACATCCGGAAGAATTTCCGCGCGTCGATAATCGTGGATTTTATGAACCGCCGAAGATCCATAGGGAGATGGTTTGGGATTTCCTGGTGTGGGATTTCCTGGTTAAGCGTTTCTGGTTTAGGGTTTCCTGGTTTGGGGTTTCTTGGCCTGAGATTGCCTGTTTCTGTTTGAATCCTGATTGAGATCCCGGTTTCTTGTCCCTAGGTGTTCGGCACTCCGAGGACGCGTGCCGGGCGCCAGAACGGCAGCGCCCACCAGAGCGTTTTCCAGGAGAACACCCTCATGTGCCGGGAAAATTCCGACGGGCGAAAGGGCGCAACGACCGTCCAGCCGATCGAGCGCAGTATGAAACCCACAATGGTACAGAGACGATAGAATACCACAGCCGCGCGCCCGTAGTGTTTCTGATAAAAAAGCAGCACATTTTCGTGCAGGAGGCTGAAGAGCGCGAACCGCCGGTTCAAGTTCCCCACGGTGCTGCCGAGATGATGGACAACCCGGGCTTCCGGCACGTACCAGATTTTCCACCCGGCTGTGTACATTCGAAAACACCAGTCCATATCATTGTAGTAGATTGCAAACTGCTCATCCAGCAACCCCACCTCTTCCAGGACCTTTTGCCGCACCAGAAATGCGGCGGCCATCAGATGGTCGACCTGGCCGGCCCTCGCATAGTCGAAATAGCGCATCTCTCCTTTTCCGAACAGACGAGAATTTGGTAAGAGACGATCAAGATAAAGCATGTCGCATAAGTGAGTGAATGGAGTCGGAAATCCCTTGGCCGAGTGCTGCGTCCGTCCGTCGGGGTACAGAAGCATCGGTCCGCATGCGCCCACTTCCGGATGGTCATCCATGAACCGAACCAGCGCCTGGAACGCCCCTTCACCGACCACCGTATCAGAATTCAGCAGGAGCACGTAGCGGCCATTGGACAGCTTCATCCCTACGTTGTTCGGGTGTGCAAATCCTTCGTTCGAGGCATTTCGGCGAAGATCGACAGCCGGAAATTCCGACTGTACCATATCGGGACTGCCGTCCGTCGAGCCGTTGTCGACAACGAGTACCTCAAGTGACAGGGTCCCGGCGGTGCGGAACACTGACTCGAGACAAGCGCGGAGCAGCTCCTTCGTATTCAGATTGACGATGACAATCGAGATGTCCGGCGCCACGTCAGGGTCCGAAAAGGGTGAGTATGTATTCTGTGGATTCAGTGCGAAGCCGGAGGACATGTCTTCGCTTTCGAAGCATGCGCGGCACAAGTGCAATGCCCTGGAGTGCGCCCGCGATAGCGGCTCCGCCGCTGCCGGCCATGCATTCCCGCCAGAGACGTCGTGCCCTGCCGCCAAAGAACGAAGCCCCCTTTTTCAGCAGCACAGCAGCGGGAAGGTTTTTCAGATGCAGTGCGGTGAGATTGCGTTCCTGCATGCGCACCGGAAAATCCCGCAGCCGCGCGGCAGTTGCGCCCCGCTTGTGGTAGCAGACTGACGTGGGCACATATATACAGCGGTAGCCCGCTATTTGTGCACGCAGAGACAGGTCGGCGTCTTCATAATATGAAACAAAGTCCTCATCGAACAGTCCAATTCGCGTCAACATTTCCCGCCTGTACACTGCCGCGCCCGCACAGGTCCCCGGCACATAGCGCCGCTCGTTAAACGAACCCCCGTCGGCCTCTCCCGAACCCAACGTGACAGGTGATCCCCCCCGTGTAAAAGCGTCTCCTGCGGCATCAATCAGGCTGCGATCATCAAATCGCAGCATTTTACACGCCGCCATCCCCGCAACGGGGTCAGACGACAACGCATCGAGCATTTCTTCCAGCCAGCGTGGATCGAGTTCGGTATCGTTGTTCAGGAGAGCAACGTACTCTTCCTGAGATGCCTTGATGCCGTGATTTACCGCCGCGGCAAATCCCTGATTTGAGGGGAGCGAAACGCACTGCACCCAGGGAAACCTCCCGCCAACATATGCGAGTGATCCATCAGAAGATCCGTTGTCTACTACTATCGTTCGCGCCGGGCGCGTAGACTGAATAGCGACGGATCCCAGACATACCTCGAGGTGCTGTTTCCCGTTCCAATTCGGTATGATCAGTGCGACCGCGCCCACGTGGCGTTACCTCAAGGAACC
>DAINBR010000051.1:10181-10667 GCA_036732865.1 Bacteroidota bacterium
CCGCGAAGTTGCCGTATCGCCTCCAACAGGCCGATCAGGGCGGCCGGGGCCACGTGGCGTTACCTCCAGGAACCAGGGCTTGGATGCACAATATTCCAGATCTTCCGCAGGATCTGCATTGCCCGAGAAGAGTAGACTTCCCGGTAGTGCAGCATCGACATCAGGCCGTAAAGGTATGGTTCACCGTTGTTGAGGAGCAAATCCCGGATTGCATCGCACCGGTGGATGGCCGCATCGCCGAATTCTACGACGAAGACTGTGGACGGCAGCACGTATGAACGGAAATTCGCTCCCTCGGCTTTCAGGCCATTCACAATGGTGTTCAATGCAGGAAAGATGATGTTCCCATCGTGGAACACTATCACGCCGTCTTTGCGGAGGGCCTTGCGGCAGAACGCATAGTCCGAGAGAGCCGCACGTTCTGTATGCTCCCCGTCGATCAGGCAGAGGTGCGGGGCAGAGAGAAGGGACGCCGGGTCCACGGCA
>DAINBR010000051.1:10677-12935 GCA_036732865.1 Bacteroidota bacterium
TCTCCCGCCACTTTGTGGAGGAGTGCGAGCATGTGTTCAGTCGAGTTGTCGGGATAGGGCACAGAGTCGACGCGGTCGTCCGCCACTGCGGTCGGGCGCGCGTCGATGGACACGATCCCGGCACATCGCGGATCCTGCAGGTGGGTCTGGAGACTCCCCCCCAGATGCGAACCGATTTCCAAATAGGTATACGACGAAAAGAGACTGCGCACCCCCCACTGGATGGCCAGCAGTGAACGTTTGTCAGCAGCCGTCAGCTGGGCATCGATTGGTGAGAATATCGCGATATCCTGATCTTTCAGAGCGGTGTCGAGCTCTTCAGTTGTCATTGGGCGAGCTTGTTCTGTGGGGAAACACATTGCGCAAAAAGCCCAGGTCGTCGGCAGTGACGGCCCCGGTGAGCCAGATAGTAGCGGCGTAGACCGCGAAGAAAAGCAGAGATGCCGTGGCCAGGACGATGATCCCCGCGAGACGGGAATCCCCGGATGGAAGCTGGTCGCCCAGTGTCACGACGAGCAGTCCCGCAAGGATGGCAGGTATGAGTGCAGCCAGAGGCCGGAGGAGCGTCGCGCCCAGAAACGCGAACGGCGAGACCATTACGCGCCGCGCATAGGCACGGAAGAACAGCAATCCACCAATGATCATGGAGATCGTTGTGCCCGCGACTGCACCCAGGAAGCCAAAGAGCCTGATGAGTGATGTCGACAGCATGATATTGATCACTGCCTGGACGAGTGCAGTCTGCATCTGGAACTGCGGCTCGCCTTTCCCGAGCGACACAAGAGAAAGCGCGCTCATGACCACAGAGACGAATGCTCCGATGGAGAGTCCTTGCATGGTGTAGGCTGCGTATTCATTCCCCGGCCCTATCCAGAGGAGCATTGCACGCTGGGCGAACAGAATGCAGAGACAGAAGAGCGGCAGTGCGATCAACACCAGATAGCGGGTGGAGCGCACGACGGCGGCCTGGATGCGGGCGGCATTGTCATTCGCGTCGAGCGCGGACACGGCCGGGATAAGCGATGAAATGGCCGTAACCGGCAACGTGCGCAGGCGATTGAGCGGACGCGACCCGTAGTCGTACATCGCAGTCGCCGAGAGCCCGATGTATTTCGTCAGCAGCAGCTTGTCATAGCTCATCTGCACAATATCGGCGATGCGGCTGACCTGGAGCCGCAGGCCGAACTTGAGAAGTGTCTGCATCAGGGGCTTGTCAAACCCGTCCCATTTCAACGTCAATCCGGGCACGCATCCTCGTGCAAGAAGAAATACCACAGGGACACTCAAGGCTGTCGCAATGAAATCGGCGATGAACATCCCTGTGACGCCGTAGCCCGCAACGAGCGCCGCATAGGTGAAAGCGAACTTTGCGACGAGCAATCCGGCGAACTGCATATTGAATGCGTCCATCTTTTGCACAGCGGCGAGGACGCTCCCGTAGACTCCCGCAACGCTCGTCACCGCAAAGACTGCAACAGACATGAACAGGGCCGACCGGGCGGTGCTCCAATCCGCATCGCTGATATTCAGTACATCAAAGAGCCAGGGGTACGCCAACAGGCTGATGAGCATCATCACACAAGACACCAGCATATAGAAGAGGAGGCCGTGTGACACCACCCGATTTGCACTTTTGAGATCTCCCAGCGTGACATACCGGGCGATGTAGGTGACAAACGATGTGCTGAGGCCAAGGTCGGCGAGTCCGATATAGCCTGTGATCGCCAGCACCGCGGTCCAGAGACCGTATTGCTCTTTTCCGAGAAAGCCTGTCGCCACCGGAACCAGCACGACCATATAGAGGGCCGACACAAGGAAGCCCGCGATATTGAAGAGGCCGCTTCGCACAACGGCCCGGGAGGAGGAGAGTTGGTCGGATGGGATCATTGCCCAACCTCCGCAACGGCATAGAGCCGGAAGTAAAAGGCCGGAGGGATGATGTGCAGCCGGCCGAGGACCCTTCCCACGAAGCGCACCGGCGCACCCGGGAACAGCGCCAGGGGATTCAGGCCGTCCCCTTTCCAGACTCGAACGCGGGGGAAAACGGGGGCAAGCAGTTCCTCCAGCGATGACTGCGTGAAGAAATTCCGGTGATCTAGGTCGGCAAAGTGCTCATAAAGCAGGTTCTGTTGATGGAGGTTGGCGATGTCGCCGCTGTCAAAGCGGCGGTGGACGCCGGCGCGCAGGCCATCAAGGCCATCAAGGGCGACCTCGTCAGCGTGCATGTCATCGCCCGTCCCCACAACGATATCGAGGCC
>DAINBR010000052.1:0-12928 GCA_036732865.1 Bacteroidota bacterium
GGCCCCGGATGGGAAATCATCCGGAAAGAAGCGGGGATCGCAAAGGTGGAGAAAAGATCAACAGGGGAGAACATCCCGATGGCCCTGCTGGGGTGGGTGGCCGGATGTACGGTGATCTGGTCGTCGCTCTTCATGGTGGGAAACTTTCTGTACGGACGCACGGAGTATGCCCTTGCGTTGCTCGGTGTGTTTTTGGTCAGTGGAGGTTTTCTCCTCTATGTGATCAACAGACTCTGGGCGACCCCGGCAGGAGAAAATCCGGCCGGAGCTTAAAGTGTTGCTTGCATATTCAGAGGCTAACGTGTATATTTTAGGCGATTCTAAAAAACAGCCCTGAGGGGAGGAGGTGCGATCACTGCGCCTGCACCATGAAGAGAAGGGGCGGCCGTCACTATCCAAGGGACCTGAGATTGCCTATTGCTACGACCGCATCCTGGCAGCGTTCCTTCCTTGTCATCCTTGGCATTTTTGTCTTCACGTCTGTCTTCCCACGCTCTGCACACTCTCAGCCCTCCCTCCGTCAGAAACTCGGACAGATGGTAATGGTCACAGCCACCGGTGATTCGCTGGAGGAGTCATCGCCATCCATGGACACGTTGAGAAACGATCTGTCCCGCGGGCTTGTGGGAGGCGTGCTGATGTTCACCTGGAGCAGCAACCTCAGGAACCCATCACAGATTGCCTACTTCACGTCGGAACTCCAACATCATTCATCCATTCCTTTGCTTCTCGCCGTCGATGAAGAAGGGGGAAAGGTTGCCCGGTTGAGCGCTTCAAACGGTTTTGCCGCCACACCTTCCGCCTATCAGATGGGCACGGTGGCAAACACCGAGGCCAACACCAGAAACGTCGCACGGACGATGGCCGGGTGGTTTGTCCAAACAGGGATCAACGTCAACCTTGCCCCCGTTGTGGATGTCAATGTGAATCCCGCAAGTCCGGCCATCGGCGCGCTGGGGAGGAGTTTTTCTGCGAACCCGGAAAGTGTTGCGCTTCACGCCGGCTGGTTTGCCGATGAATTCCGCAAGCGGAATATCTGCACCACGCTTAAGCACTTCCCCGGTCATGGAAGCGCCAGCTCCGATTCGCATCTTGGTTTTACCGATGTTACATCGACATGGACGGCCTCCGAGCTGATCCCGTACACGCGTCTGCTTGAGAGCAACGCCGTTGATGCGGTGATGACGGCACATGTGTACAACGCGCATCTGGACACGCTGTACCCGGCGACGCTGTCGGCTGCGACCATTACCGGCGTGCTCCGGAACCAACTCGGCTACCGCGGAGTGGTTTTCAGCGACGAGATGGGAATGAAAGCGATCTCGGGCCAGTACGGACTGGATGAAGCGATGGAGCTGGCTGTTAAGGCGGGGGTGGACATCCTGGTGTATAACACCAATCTTGACAGTTCAGGGCGCTCACTGGCAGGGCGGGTGGTAAACGTGCTGGAACAAAGCGTGAAGTCTGGAAGGATCACGGAAGATCGCATCAATGCGTCTTATGAACGCATCACCGCGTTGAAGAACCGGCTCGTAACAGGTGTGGCAACGAGGATGACACCGGACCAGAACGGCAAAGCATTCCTGGTGAACTACCCCAACCCGTTCAATCCCACGACAACGATCGGATTCGGCGTGCCGGGGCCCGATTGGACGAAGGTCAGCCTGGTCGTGTACGACATGCTTGGCCGTGTCGTCGCGGTACTGGTCAACACACCCATGATGCCGGGAAAATACACCATAGGATTCGATGCCAACGGAATGGCGAGCGGCATGTATCTCTGCCGCCTCTCAGTGGGGAGGGCTTCGGTTGTGCACAGAATAATGCTCGTCCGCTAATGTTGCGAGGTGGCGTATGATGCACGTGCGATTGCTGATCGTTGCCTCATTTCTGTTCCCGGCCGGTGTGCCCGCTCAGGAAATACCGGTGTTGATCCGTTGTGATGACATTGGCATGTGCCATACCGTCAACACCGCCGCGCAAGAGGTCATGGAGTCGGGGATTCCGTTCTCGGCCTCGGTGATGTTTGCGTGCCCGTGGTATCAAGAGGCCGTCGAACTGCTCCGGCGGTATCCGGATGTGTCCGTGGGAGTCCATCTGACCCTGAACGCGGAATGGAAGGCATACCGGTGGGGGCCGGTGGCGGGGGCGGAAGCGGTACCGTCACTGGTCGACAGCTGCAGCTATTTTTTCCCGTCAAGGGCCCTCCTCTTCAGCCATAACCCCGTTGTCTCAGAAGTCGAGAAAGAGTTGCGGGCCCAAATCGGCCGGGCAATGCAGTCGGGTTTGCGGATTGACTATCTTGATTATCACATGGGTGCTGCGGTAAGCACCGTTGAGTTGCGGGAGGTTGTAGAACGTCTGGCGCGGGACTACGGCCTTGCGATCTCCCGGTACTATGGCGAAGAGGATGTCGGGGGATACTACAGCGCATTGCCGGAGAAGAAAGCTGAAAGCCTCCTTACCGCCGCGTCGGGACTGAAATCCGGCGCGCCGAACCTTTTTGTCTTTCATATCGGGCTGGAGACGCCGGAAATGAACTCCCTTGCAGATCAGAATGCCATCGGGCTTGCAGAAATGAGCCGCCACCGGCACGCCGAGTTGAGTGCGTTACTGTCCGGGAAGTTCCGGCAAACCCTGGAAGGGCAGGGCGCGAAGCTCATCACCTACCGTGACCTGATCCGGGAAAGAGGTCTGGACGCAATGCGTCGTCCGGATGGGGAGTAGGTCCGGTTCATATACGGGACATGCGCATCAGGCGGCTTTCTTGTCTCTTCGTTGTCCTTCCCTGTACTCAGCAATGACATTTCTGTAGTCGGTGAACAACCGCTCAAAAATTCCTTCCCATGTCTGTGTGCGTGCATACGTCCGCGCGGCTTTGCCCATCGCGCGACATCGTCCAGGATCGTCCAGAAGCGCCCTGATGTGCCGCACGATGTCCGATGCATCGCGCGGGTTGGTCACGAATCCGTTGATGCCGTGCTGAATGCTCCCGCCCGCTCCTCCTTCCGCCGCACAGATAGGAGTGAGCCCCGAAGCCATGGCCTCAATGATCACGTTGCCGAAAGTCTCCGTAGTGGATGGAAAAACCAAAATGTCACTGGACGCATAGGCCACGGACAGGGCACGACCGGAAAGACTTCCCAGGAACTTCGCCTCCGGCATGGCCGACGCGAGCTCCTGGCGGACCGGTCCGTCGCCGGCCAGGACCAGAGTCCAATCCGATCTATTTTCGTGGAGACGATCATACACACCGATCAACGTCCGCAAATCCTTTTCCCAGACAAGGCGTCCGGCATAGAGCAGTATTTTCTTCCCACCGGAGGCAATGGCATTTTTCCATTGCCGTGACCGGTGACGGGGACTGAACAACGTTGCGTCGACCCCGTGGGGCATGAATGCCAGATGTTGAAGTCCCCGGGTAGCGAGTTCGTGCAGAATCGGAACGGACGGCACGTAAAGCCGTTGACACGGGTGGTAGAGCGATCGTAGATAGTTCCAACCGAACACCTCCAGCGCCTTTACCTTATAGTACTTTGCATAGCTGGCGAAGTGGGTATGGTACGTGGCTACGACGGGGACGTGGTAACGGCCTCCCCAGTGAACGGCGGCGCACCCAAGTGGGCAGGGACTGTGAATATGGAGGATGTCCGGGCGGAATCGCTGCAGAGAAGCTTCAAATGCACCATGCCCGGGGAGTGCAATGCGATAATCCGGATACCATGGGAAGGCCACCGAAGGGACACGCTGCACTACTGCTTCTGCTGTACGGGCTTCGGGAACGACGGGGGAGAAGAACATGCTTTTGATGCCATGGTCATGCAGGGCGTCGATGGTGCGGTACAGCACGCGCGTCACTCCATCTTGTCCGCGCCGCATCGTGCCGGAAAAATAGGCCACGCGGATGGGTTGTCCCTCCGCTGGATACCTGCCGTCGATATGGTAGAGCATCGTCACTCCAGGAATGCCGATTTCATTACCGGATCGCCCTCTCCATGGAGGGTGTCTACCTGTATAGACGGGCCAGCGGACTGAAAGTTGTGGTGCTTACTGCGGGAGCAGCAAGGCTCCTGATTCCGCGTCCAGAATGAGGGTTGATGCTCCTTCGGGCAGGTCGAACGATACCTTCGAGCCGTTCCGCAGTACGATTGTGTGCGTCCCCGGTGTTGCTGTATGGATTGCCAGGATGCCTCCACCTGCGTACACAATCTCCCCTTGTGCGGCATAGCAGTGTGCACCGCTGGAACGGAGGATGGAACGCAGCGGCTCGATGGTCCTTCCCGGCAGGGCGACATACCACGATGAGTGATCAGTAAATTCCTTGCGGGCAAGGGCCACATGTTGCGTCCCGCGAAATCGCCCGAACGGTGTCGCGTCCGGATCCTGCACACGGAAGAGAGGTGAGATCTCTTTGTCACCCAACGTATACGCGCCGCTGGTGTCGTTCGGCAACGTATAGGTGATAGCCGGCGGTCCCGCAATCGATGCGGGGATGATTCGAATTCCTGTCAGTTCGCTGATGCGCGTCGGATCAAGGGAGGATCCGTCCGAAATTCCTGGTGCGTGGAACCACACCAACGTCCGGCCACCACGGGCGACGTGTGTTCTGATGAAGTCGCGCTGCTGCTGAGAGAGGACGAACACATTGCCAAACACCACAGTACGGTACCGGGACATGTCGAGTGTGGGAAGGTCGTTGATATGGAGGACGTCGCATGCCACACCGCTTCTCCTGGCTGCGAGGTACACATAATCGACCATGGCGGTGCTGACCGGGTCGGACCCTCGCAAGCTGGCCGTATGATAGTAGCTTCGTGTGTCGAACAGCAGAAGGACGTCAGCCGGGCTCTTGTAGTTGGTGGACATGCGTGCTTCAAATTCCTTGCGCATCAGCCGGATATTTTCTTGGATGACCGGATGGTCCCAGTTGCCCCATGGACCGCGATTATTGTAGCGGAACCCGTCGAGGTCCACGCCGGCAGTCCCAAAATCATAGTACCAGAGTCCCATGCCTCCGGTGTATGGCGACACCGTATTGCGCCGGACATTCGCGACCGCATTGCGCAGGTAGAGATCGTGTCGGGGATCGCGCGCGGTCGGGATCGTCGGCTCATTGTCGTTCTCATCGAGCCAGAGTTTCCCGTGCAGTCTCACCGTTGTCACCAACGACCGGGATCTGAACGGATCACCCAGTTTCAGGGCTTCCGGTTCGTATGCTTGCGGGCCGGACAAATAGTCGATAGCAGGTGAACGAAGGAGTCTGTGTAACTCAAGATGACCGCCCGCAGCTTGCCGCCCGAACATCGAGAAAAAATAACCGTAGAATGTTCCGGTGAGGATCGGCCGTGGCCACGATTCCTTCACGATGCTTGCGAAGTAGATGATATTGTCAACGACAAGTTGATGCACACAGGTATAGTAGTCGATTGTCTTTTGCTCTCTCACCGGATCGCGGAAAATCCCCGCAGTGGTTTCTCGTTCGCGTATTGTCGGCACGGACGCCGACGCAAACGTCGCCGTTGTGGAATGCCACGCCGAGCGGAGGGCCGGCTCGGTGTCGTAGGAATTCTTGAGCCACAACCGGAACGCCGCAGCCATCGGTGCGCTCGTGTCGGGCTCGTTCCTGAAGAAACCCCAATTGTGCCATTCCCCGTAGATGCCGTTGGCGACCTGGATCCCGGCAAGAGCATTTCCTTCCGGTGTTGCAGCGAGCAAACGAAGGAATTGCCGGAGCGTGTTGCCGGCCTCCGTGCGCCAGGGCAATGAAGCCATGCTGACCCGTCGGACGGGAAAATTGTCTTCTTCGATGATACGCGGGAACCCGATGTCGCTTTCCTCATCGTACCCCGTGTCCGCGTACCGCACCCATTCTTCCGGATGTGCGCGCAGCCACCACCGCGGGGCGGTCACCTGCAAACGCATCAGGATTGCGGCGTCCGGACATGCATCCAGGACACCACGGATCTGTTTGCGCGCAGGGGTGATATCCAGTGAGCCGTCTTCCTGCCACATTTGTTCGAAGAACAGATGAACCTGGTAGAGGCGGGTGCCGTGCCGGGCGAACTCGCGGATATTGTGCTGAGGCAATTCCTCCCAGGTCCATCGTCCGCCGGGTACATCCGTCAGCGCGTAGATCATGGGTACGACCGGTTCCTCATTGAGGAATATCGTCGGCCGTCCGTGGTGCATGCGCAGGACCGTTGAGAGAGGCGGGGGCGTCTGGCAGACCGCAGCTGCCGTGGCAACTGCAAGCAGGGTGATCGGGAGAGCGCGGCGTATTGACATGGGTTCCTCCGGTTGGCATTGCAGAATACAAAAAAGGGGAAAAGGAACGAAGGGAAAAGGTGGATCGCCACATGATGCGACAAATCAAAAAAATCAACTAACCGGCAATTTGCCGGCGGGGGCTCCGGGGGAGGGGACAAATTCTTTATGGAAAGATGATTTTTCTTGCTTCTATTTGGTGGATTTGTTATGGTTTGGTGTCAACGATCAGAGCACCGTTGTTGGCCTTTTGGGGTTCCCTGACTGGGAACTATGTTTGCTGAAGCTGGTTACAGCCGCAGCAGAACAAAATGGATCGCAGCTATGGTGATGGTTTGACCGTGGTTGCGATTTTCGTTTAAAAGGCATCTTGCGGGAGTGATCGCCGTGTCCGCCGGTTGCGGACTGCAGCAAACATCAGGAGCTTCCCATTATGGAAAAGGGAACTGTAAAGTGGTTCAACGGAGCAAAAGGGTACGGGTTTATTTCGCGGGAGACCGGAGAAGACGTATTCGTGCATTTCCGTGCGATCGTCGGCGAAGGATACAAAACTTTGAATGAAGGGGACAAGGTCGAGTTCGACGTGACCCAGGGTCCCAAGGGGTTGCAGGCACAGAACGTTACCAAAGTGTAAGGGCTTCGTAGTAGAAACAACAGCGCCCCGTCGTGCCCGGCACGGCGGGGCGCTGTCTCTCTGGAAGAGGCGCGAGCGGTTTGCTCAGGCCTCCTTTTTGCGCGAGTACCCGATCGCCAGGCCGAATACGAACACGACCAGGGCGACGGCCCCCAAGGCAAACACCGTGTCACCGAACACGCGCGACCACTTGATTGCCTGGACCGTGGGCGATGACAGGAACTCCGCACTTCGGGCGTACCAATAGCCGTATTTTACCGACGCCCACGTCTGCATCAGTCCCACGGGCAGAAGACTGCCGGCAACCATCAGCATCAATCCGACGTTCATTCCCCAGAAGGACCAACCCAGCAACCGCTCCTTCCACGCGACCTGGACCCAGACGAACCGCAAACAGAAAAGCATCAGCCCGATTCCCAACATGCCATACACACCAAAAAGGGCTGCATGGCCGTGCACCGGTGTCGTGTTCAATCCCTGCATGTAGTAGAGTGCAATGGGAGGATTGATCATAAAGCCGAAGAGCCCTGCGCCGATCGCATTCCAGAACGCAACAGACACGAAGAAGAAAATCGGCCACCGGTAGTTTACTATCCAGGTAGTCGACCTCGAAAGTTGCAGATTCTGCCAGGCCTCATAACCCGCAAGCACCAGAGGCACGACCTCAAGAGCACTGAAGACCGCCCCGAGAGCGATCACCGATGTCGGTGTGCCACTGAAATACAAGTGGTGCAACGTGCCGATGATGCCGCCGGCAAGGTAGACGGTTGATGACAGAATCACCGCCGTATTCGCGGACCATACCTTGATGAGTTGAAGCCGCGCGAACATGAAGATGATGATAGTGGTTGCGAACACTTCAAAGAAGCCCTCCACCCAGAGGTGCACGACCCACCAGCGCCAATACTCCGCCACTGCCAGATTTGTGTGCTGCCCCCACATCAATCCTGCCATGTAGAAGCCGCCGATGGCCACCGTCGAAACAAGAAAGAGGATGAGCAGAGGTCTGTGCTCGTCCCCCCGCCTGATGGCAATGAGAATGTTGCGGCCGACGAGATAGACCCAGAGTACCAGACCGATGACAAGACCAATTTGCCATACTCTTCCGAGATCTATATACTCATATCCCTGGTGGCCAAAGTAGAACCATGTGTCGCCACTGAGTTTGTTGTGCACGCTGAGCCATTCGCCTACCATGGAGCCGATGACGACTGCGAGCAGGGCGCCGAACAGCATGTTCACGCCGAGACGTTGTCCTTTCAATTCCACACGGCTCACCGCCGGGGCAATGAACAATCCGGCTGCCAGCCATGCGGTGGCGATCCAGAAAATGCCGAGCTGTACGTGCCACGTGCGGCTGAGTACGTACGGCAGCCAGGCGGCGAGGGGAATGCCATAGAAGCCGTCGCCCTCGACGCCGTAGTGTGCGGTGATCACGCCCACGAGTATCTGAACCAGAATAAGCGCGGAGACGACGAAGAAGTATTTGAGGGTGGCACGTTGTGATGGAGTGAACGTGCTTCCGAACAGAGGGTCGGTTGCCGGCAACGTCGCCGGAACGGCGTCTTCTTTGTGTGATGCGTAGTACCAGACCATGCCGGCGATGCCGGCTAGCAGAAGTATAATACTGACCCCGGTCCAGACGACGGCATCGGCGGTCGGGTGGTTCTCGACGAGGTCTTCATGCGGCCAGTTGCTGGTGTAGGTGATGTCGTCTCCCGGGCGGTTTGTGCTTGCCGCCCACGACGTCCAGAAGAAAAAGGCGCTCAACTGCTGCAGCCTGAGGCTGTCAGTGACTGCACCCCGGGGAATGGCATACGCCGCGTTGCCGTTCTTGAACAACTGGGAGTAGTAGTGCGAGTTGATCTTGTATGCCATGACGCGCTCCGGGTCGATGGTGATCTTCCCGGTCGAGGGATCATATGAATTCCTGCGCATGACTGCGCTGAGATGCGCCTGGAGAGCAGCCTTTTGCTCCACCGAAAGGTGGTCGTACGGCCTGCCGGCGACATTGCTTGCCCAGGCGTCAAGTATGATCAAGCACTCACGGTGCAGCCAGTCCGCGGTCCAGTCGGGCGCAACGTAGGCACCGTGTCCCCAGATGGATCCGAGTTCCATCCCCCCCATCGCCTGCCTGACATTCTGCCCACTCTGGATATCGTCACCGGTGATGATGACTGTGCTGTCGGCGGCAACCACTGCGGTGGGGATCGGCGGTTTTTCCTGATAAATTCGCCATCCTGCCCAGCCGAGCACCAGGAAGCCGATTATATTGACCGCGGTAAAGGCGATCCAGTATTTTCTCATACGTATTCTCCTTGATTGGGCATTTCAGATAAAGCAGTCTGAATATACGTATTACTTCAATTCTTGTCAAGCATTTTGCGTATTCCCCGTATTCCTCATATATTGACCACTCACATTCTGTCGCTTCGTCCTGGATCGATATTCGATGACATCCCGCGAAAGAGTCCGCGCAGCATTGACATTTTCCACCCCCGATAGGCCGCCCAGGGACCTTTGGCCGCTCCCCTACATATCCCTGTTCCGCAAGCAGGAACTCGATGCCATGCTCGAACGCTTCCCCGTGGATTTCGGTCGGCCTGAACTGAGTCCGGGGTCCGACGATGCGGACATTCAGAAGCTGGCGCACGCTGGTACATACCGGGATGAATGGGGAAGCGTCTGGCATGTGGGGGAACCCGGGGTTATCGGGGAGGTTAAGGAGCCGATCTTGAGTGATTGGTCGGAGCTCCGCACGTTCAGGCCGCCATGGCAATTCCTTCGCTCCCGGAACTGGGACAATGTGAACCGGGATTGCGACGCCAGCCCGCTCTTCATGGTCTCAGCGACGTGTGCCCGTCCGTTTGAGCGGCTGCAGTTCCTCCGGGGCCCGGAAAACCTGTATATGGATCTTGCTTACGGCCCGGAGGAAGTCCGTAGGCTCATCGGGATGGTGCATGACTATTACCGGGAGGATGTTCTGTCGTGGTCGCGGACGAACGTGGATGCAGTTTCGCTCATGGATGATTGGGGATCAAACACGTCGCTGCTCATCAATCCTGCCACGTGGCGCGAATTGTTCAAACCCATCTACAGCGAGTATTGTGATATCATCAAGGGGGCCGGCAAATTTGTGTTCTTCCACTCGGACGGCAATATTGAAGCAATTTATCCCGACCTCATCGAGATCGGGGTGGATGCGCTGAATTCGCAGCTCTTCTGCATGGATATCGAGAGGCTAGGGGAATTGTACCGCGGCAAGATCACGTTTTGGGGGGAGATTGATCGCCAGAGGATCCTCCCTTTTGGAACAACCGCCGAGGTTTACGCCGCAGTCCGCCGCGTGCGTCGAGCTCTGGACAACGGAAGGGGGGGAGTGATCGCGCAGTGCGAATGGGGAAAAGACAACTGTGCCGGAAATATCGCCGCCGTGTTCGAGGCATGGGGGCATGATGAATCGTGCAAGGGCAAGCTACGGTGACTCTCATTGAAGTTCTCATGCTTGCGCTTGCGCTGTCGGTTGACGCCTTTGTGGTCGCGCTTGCGGCCGCCTCCACGGGGCGTATCGCGGGCAGGAGGGCGACTTTTCGCATTTCGTTCCATTTCGGCCTCTTTCAGTTTCTTATGCCGCTCATCGGATGGCTTGCGGGGGTGGGGGTCGCTCCGTTGATCGCCAGCGTCGATCACTGGATTGCCTTCGGTCTCCTCGTGTTTATTGGTCTTCGCATGATCTCTTCGGCCTCCAAGTTTGAACAGGCCAAGGACCGTGGAGATCCATCCAGGGGGGTGAGGCTGATGGCGCTTTCCGTCGCGACGAGCATTGACGCCTTTGCCGTCGGCCTTACGCTTGCGATCATCGGCGTCAGCATCTGGTGGCCGAGCGTCGCCATCGGGTTCATCACCGGTTCCGTCTGCGTATTCGCAGTTGTCCTGGGAAACCGTCTCCATGTCCGGTTCGGGAAGACGGCAGAAGCCATCGGCGGGGCTGTCCTGATCGTAATCGCCATCCGGATCCTCATCTCCCACCTGTCCACGTGACCCCCGAGGGAAACCACATTCTGCCATCAACTAATTCTCGCGAATTTTCGCCAGATGTATCCGGCCGGCCGCTAAAGTTATCCGTCGCTCAGCCGATAATAATAGTGACAGGTGGTACACTCCCCGTTGCCCGCGCACCTCGACGACAAGGATGTCGTGATTCGAGCATGTTCGCGGGCAGCGGGGCTTTATGCCGACCGACATTCTTCCTTTCCTGTTGCGTAATCATTCCGGATGTACTATATTTGCTTGATCTCGAGCAAGCCAGCCTGACCGACCTACTATTTCATCAAGCCCCTGTAATATAACATCATACCAGGAGGTGCCATGAATCTTTTTGAACGCGCAAAGAACATCATTATGACGCCTAAAACCGAGTGGCAGGCGATCGCAGCGGAAGAACCGAACGCAATGGCGATTCTTACCGGCTACGTGATCCCGCTCGCCCTCATTCCAGCTGTGGCAAGTATCATCGGCTACGGCCTGATCGGCCAGGGCTTCATGCACTCATTTACATGGGGAATTGCGTTCGGTGTCATCTCCTTCGTTTCCACTGTGGTTGGCGTGTACGTGACGGCTTTCGTGGTGGACCTCCTTGCTCCGAACTTCGGGTCACAGAAGAACTTCGGCAGGGCGATGCAACTGGTGGCATACTCCTATACCCCTGCGTGGGTGGCCGGCATTTTGAATATCGTCCCGGCGCTGGGTATCATCGCCAGCCTCGCAGCGCTCTACGGCCTCTATCTGATGTATCTCGGCCTTCCTCACACCATGAAAACTCCGCAGGACAAGGTCGTCATCTATCTGGTGGTGGCTGCAGTCATACTCATCGTTGTCTATATGATTCTCGGCGCCATTCTGACCGCAATCATGTTCGGCCTCCTCGGGCTGACCGCCTTTGGCGCGATGGGCGGCATGTAACTGTCCCCGATGTGCATGAGATGATCCCAACGGCCGCCCACGGGCGGCCGTTGGTTCTAACGCAGGTTTTGGTTACATTCGAGCCATGAAAATTTACACCCGCACCGGAGACAAGGGCGACACATCGCTGTTTGGCGGTCAGCGCGTGCCCAAGGATGCTCTCAGGATTGAAGCCTATGGAACCGTCGACGAGTTGAACTCCGTGCTGGGGATCGTCCGTGCCGACAACGCTGTAGGGGAGATTGACCGGCTTCTAACAGCCATTCAACATCAGCTGTTTGTTCTCGGTGCGGATCTTGCAACTCCCCGGTCGATCGATGCCAAGAATCTCCGGCGCATTACATCTCAGGATGTGGAAGTCCTCGAGCGCGAGATCGACGCGCTGGAGTCTATCCTGCAGCCACTCCGGAATTTTATCCTTCCCGGCGGGTCTCCCGTCGCCGCCCGTCTGCACTTCGCTCGCACCGTGTGCCGGAGGGCGGAACGCCATGTCGTCCGCCTCGCACGCACCGATGACATTGGCAACGAGGCCACCATCTACCTGAACCGTCTGTCGGACCTTCTCTTTGTGCTTGCCCGGTTTGCCAATCACACCTCCGGTGTACCAGAGATTCCTTGGAAAAGCTGATCGCGCCCCGCAACTTCCAGCAGTGGATTTCACGGCGGCTCTTCGCAGCCGGGCTTCTCGCGTTTCTCTGTGCAACAATCCCGCGGTGCCCGGCTCAGGCGTCGCCCGACCGCGAATTCTCCGCTCCCCAGGCCTACGCACTGTTGCAGACACTTGTGCGCGACATCGGACCGCGGCCCATGGGCTCGCCTGCCGAACAGCGGGCACTCGCATTCGCCGCAGCGAAGTTTAGAGAGTACGGTTGCGACACGGGATATATCCATCCTATGAAAGTCGCTGAAGGAGTCAACACCAGGAGCGGCGTTGCCATCGGCATCGCCCGGGGGAAAACCGGGCGCATGATTGTAATTGGCGGACATATCGATTCATCCGGCCCTGAAGTTCCCGGCGCCAATGACGACGGCTCCGGCACCGCCGCGGTGATCGAGGCGGCGCGGGTG